>JAMDDF010000113.1:0-3860 GCA_023489205.1 Actinomycetota bacterium
TGGCTTCGTCCCACGGCCCTCTGGGGCTGACAATGGCGTGGTCGATCCCGAGGCTGGCCAAGTCGGCGAGGTGCTCCAGGACGCGGCGCAGCCCGCGGGTTCGACGCCGCGGGCTCGCAGGGAGGCCGGCGTCGCACGGTTGGAGCCGGTGACGCCAGGCCTGGATGTAGGAGCCGAGCCGATCGCCTGTCTTCACGCCGACCAGTTTCGCCCGGTCAGCCGGCTCGTGGGTGGTACTGGCAGTCCCACGGTCAGAGGGGGCCTGGAGGCGCGGGCGGCACCGGCCCACCATGTGCACCATGAAACTTGGGATCTCGATAGCCGGGTTCCCGGCGGGGACCGAGCCGGCGCAGATGGGGTCGCTGCTCGCCCGCTTGGCCAGGCAAGCCGACGACGCCGGCCTCGACAGCCTGTGGACCATGGACCACTTCTTCCAGATCCCGATCACCGGTCAGCCGCCCGAGGCTCCGCTGCTCGAGGCCTACGCTCTCCTCGCGTTCATGGCTGCGCAAACCCAGCGGATCCGGCTGGGCGCCATGGCGACGTCGGTGGCCTACCGCCATCCGGGGGTCCTCATCAAGGCGGTGACGTCGATCGACGTGCTCAGTGGCGGCCGGATGATCTTCGGTATCGGCGCTGGCGCGCCCTTCGACGAACTGCCGCCCGGACGCGACCCGCGTGACTCTGAGGTGTTCGGACTGGGCATCCCGTTCCCGTCGTTGGCCGAGCGCTTCGAGCGGGTCGAGGAAGTGGTGCAGATCGCGTTGCAGATGTGGTGCGGAGACGAGGAGCCCTACGCAGGCGCCCATTACCGACTGCTCCGGCCGCTCAACTCGCCCAACACGCTTCAGCACCCGCACCCACCGATCCTGATCGCCGGCAGCGGGGAGCGAAAGACGCTTCGGCTGGTCGCCCGCTACGGCGACATGTGCAACCTGTTCGACCTGCCTGGCAGTGGGTTCGCCGACAATCTCACGCACAAGCTCGACGTGCTCAGGTCCCACTGTGAGGACATCGGCCGCGATTACGACACCATCGAGAAGACGGTGTCCAGCTTCGTCGACCCGGATGAAGGTTGCTCCCGCGTCCTGGAGCACCTCGCCGACTTGGCCAGCCTCGGGATCGACCACGCCATTGTCAGCCCCAGAGGGCCGTGGGACGAAGCCACCCTCGACTGGATGGCAGCGCTGGTTCATGACATCCACGCAATCCCTGCCCGTCGCCAGTAGTCGTGATCCTGCTGGGCTCCGGGGTCTCCCGTCGGGCTCGTAACCGAGCAGCCGGAAGATCGCATTTCACCCCTTACTATCTTCACCGGGCCTGAGCCAGCAATACTTGGGCCTGGGAAGTCCGGCGGTGCCGGTATGGCTCATTACCCCCTGCAGTTGTCGATGGCCTGGGGGGTGTTGCCGCCGGCACGGTCGGTGCGTGGACCTCTGATGGGGACATGCGGCTCGATCGCTGGTTCGTAAGGTGGATGACGGCGAGCGCACCATGGACGGCCTTCCCGCACTTGGTACAAGGTGATCACGACAAGGAGGCTCGAGGGTTGGCTACGCCGGAGCAGGTGGACGTTTGGGTGGGCTTGGACGTCGGCAAGGAAGAGCATTTCGCAGAGGTACTGGACGACGCCGGTGAGCGGCTGTTCGCCCGTTCGGTGGTGAACGACCAGGCTGCCCTCGAAGCTCTTTTGGACCGGGCTTCCAAGTACGGCACCCCGGGCCTGGTGGTCGACCAGCCAGGCTCTATCGCGCAGCTGGCACTGGCAGTGGCGCGCAGCCGACGAGTGCCGGTGGCGTACGTCCCAGGCCTGGTCATGCGCCGAGCCGCCGACTTGTACCCCGGGGAGGCAAAGACAGACAAGCGCGACGCGTTCATCATCGCCGACACCGGCCGCACCCGTCGCAAGCAGGTGCAGTGGCTGGACGCCACCTCTGACGAACTGTTGGAGCGCCTGCGCGTCCTGAACGGCTTCGACATCGACCTGGCCGCCGACCAGACCCGGCTCACCAACCGCTGCCGGGACAGCCTCGCCAGCGTGAGCCCGGCGCTCGAGCGTGCGGTCGGCTCACGCCTCGGGCACGCCGGCGTGCGGGACCTGCTCGTCAAGTACCCGACGCCCGCCGCGCTCAAGGCCGCTGGCCGAGCCAAGGTCGCACGTGCCCTACGGGCCCGTTCGCCTCGCCTGGCCGACAAGGTCGCTGACGACGTCATGGCTGCTCTCGGTGCCCAGGACCTGACCATGCCGGCAGAAGCCACCATCGGCCGGGTCATCTCCGAGCTGGCGAGCGAGCTCGACAGGCTGTTCGTGCGCCGGGACGCCTTGGTGGCAGAGATCGAGGAGGCGTTCTTGGCCCACCCTTTCGGTGAGCTGCTCTCGACCCTGCCAGGGATCGGACCGCGCACCGGGGCAAGGATCCTGGCCGAGGTCGGTGACGGCAGCCGCTTCGCCGACGGCGACAAGCTTGCCTCCTACGCAGGCCTGGCGCCCGTGACCCGTCAGTCGGGCAAATCGATAAACGGCGAGTCCAAGAGCCAGAGAGGCAACCACAGACTGAAGAACGCCATGTTCTTGGCTGCTTTTGCATCCCTACGCTCACCCGAGTCGAAGGCGTTCTACGAGCGCAAACGAGCCGACGGCAAACGCCACAACGCAGCCCTGATTTGCCTTGCACGCCGACGCTGCAACGTCATCCTCGCGATGCTGCGCACTGGGCAGACCTACGTGCCCAACCATAAAGGGGCCCAGTTGGCCGAGGCAGCCTGATTGGCTCCCACGAGCGACGCATTCCTCACCCAGATGCTCGACCAGGTCGACCTCTGCTGCGCCTGCCAGGTCAGCTTCGACCGGTTGGTGAACAACGTCGGCGGCCTGCTCGGCGCCAAGTAGTTGTAGAAGGCGTTGATAGCGTTCTTGTCGTGGGTATCGGCGGCGCGCCGGTCCAACTGCAACTCGAACTTCCAGGTCTGGACCCCGCAAGAGCCCGTGTCCCCGGCTGACCTGGACCCCACATTCGAGGGCTACCGGGAGTGGGCTCTTGCCATGCTTGAGGACCCCGACGAAGCACTGCTTTGAATGACTTGACAAGAACATGGGGACACCTCCCCCCCACGGTGCAAGTGCCTGAACGGGTTTTAGCCTAGTTCGTCCCCAACCAGTCCCTCGGACAGCCGCCTCGCCATTTCGTCCTACTAGGGCGCAACCCGTTTCCCCCGCATGACTTTGCAGAACCCTGTGGTCGCCCCACATAGGGGCGTACCCACAGGAGGGCACGCATCGTGAACTGTCGGCCAGCGTCGGCTTCAACGAGGCAAATACCTACGACCCGGCAACGAGCAATGCTCGCAGGCCAGGGTGCGCCATCGAGGACATCGCAACGCGTAAGGTCGCGTCTGAAGCCGGATTTCACAGACTCACTCAAACGTTATGCCGAGGCGGTTAGGCAGGCCGCAGGAACGGCGCAGACGGCAGGAGGCGAGCCTGAGGCTGCTCTGGCGACTCCCGTGCGGAACCTGCTGCAAGCGGCATCCGACCTGCTTGGCCGGCGAATCGAGTGCGCTGAGCAGGCACGCGTGAGCGGGGCCGGCGTGCCTGACCTCGCTGTGTTGGTAGACGAGTTGCTAAGCGGGCACATTGAGCTGAAAGCTCCAGGCAAGGGAGCCGACCCGGCACGCTTCAGGGGCCACGACAAAGAGCAGGCAGAAAGGTTCAAGGTCCTACCCAACCTCCTCTACACCGACAGTAGGGACTTCACGCTCTGGAGAGACGGGGAAATGGTAGCCGCCGCACACCTATCCCGCGACCCCGACCGAGAGGGTTCTGCCGCAGTTGAGGACAGAGATGTCGCTCAAATCGAAGG
>JAMDDF010000113.1:3870-5542 GCA_023489205.1 Actinomycetota bacterium
GCAGAGCGGGGTCGTAATGTGCAAGGAACGTTTCGTAGAAGTAGACCCAGGGATCTGCACTGAACCGAGTTGGGTCCACGGCTTCGACGAAGCGGATCAGCAGTTCCAACGCGTCCCCGAGATCCTCGCTCCCCGCACCGCCTACCTGCGCGAACGGGCTCGCGAGTTGCTCAGCTCTTCGGGCCCGCTGGCGACATTGGCATCGGACTGGCAGCGCTATCTGATGCCTGGCGCAGAAGGCTGGGACTTCTCTGACATCTATGCGCAGACAATAACCTTTGCCATCTTGCTTGCCCGCTTTTCCGGGGCAGGGGACCTCCGCGATAGGGAAGAGGTCCAAAGCAGGCTCGGGGAGACCCATGAGCTCCTGGCTGCCACGGTCGAGACGGCACTCAACCCCAGGGTGAAGAAGGATCTCGGGGACGCGTTGGAACTGCTGATCCGCTTCGTCGAAGCCGTGGACCCAACTCGGTTCAGTGCAGATCCCTGGGTCTACTTCTACGAAACGTTCCTTGCACATTACGACCCCGCTCTGCGCACCGCCCGGGGCGTGTACTACACGCCGGTCGAAGTAGTCCGGGCCCAGGTCCGCCTCGCCGCCCACGTCCTAGAGACCGCCTTCGGGTGCCCGCTCGCCTTTGCCGACGGGCGGGTCACCACCTTGGACGTGGCGTGCGGGACCGGCACCTACCTCCTTGGGGTGTTGGAGGTAGTGACCGCCCACGTACAAGCCCGCTATGGATCAGGGGCAGTACCGGCAACGTTGGGCGACGTTGCCACCAGGCTGTTCGGCTTCGAGATCCTCATGGGGCCCTACACTCTCGCCCACCTCAACCTCGCCCGTTTCTACCAGTCTGCTGGCGTGGCTGGCGCCCCAGTGCAGGTCTACCTGACCGACACCCTGGAGGACCCGGGGATAACCCACAAGGGCCAGCTCACCCTGGACTACGAGGTCTTGGGGGAAGAGCACATTAGGGCACAGAGGGTCAAGCGCGACACGCCCATCCTCGTATGCCTCGGCAACCCCCCCTACGACCGGGAGAACCTGCCGTTGTCCTCCCGCAGCAGGCGCAAGGGGGGCTGGGTCCGCTACGGCACCGAGAACAAAGAGGGGTCCGGCCCCCTGAAGGATTTCCTCACGCCGCTCCGGGAGACAGGCGGGGGCGTCCACGCCAAGAACCTCTACAACGACTACGTCTACTTCTGGCGCTGGGCCCTGTGGAAGGTGGCCGAGACCAACCCCGCACAGGGCGGCCTCATCACCTTCATCACCGCCAGCTCTTATCTTGCCGGTCCCGCTTTCGCCGGCATGCGCCAAGTGCTGCGGGAGGAATTGGACGAACTATGGGTGATCGACCTCGGAGGGGAAGGCCGGGGGGCCAATGCCGAAGAGAACGTATTCGCCATAAGGACCCCGGTCGCCATCGCCCTCGGCGTGCGCCGTCCCGGACAGACCGAGGCCCGCAAGCAATCCTCGGCAAAAGTGCGCTACATGAGGGTGACCGGCAGCGCCTCCGAGAAGCTCGCCGCTTTGGGCACGGTCGACTTCGGCTCTGGCTGGCAGGACTGCCCGGATGACTGGCAGGCCCCTTTCCTCTCTGCGTCCGGTGCGACCTGGTCGTCGTTCCCTCGCCTCGCCGACCTCTTCCCTTGGCAGGTAAGCGGCGTGCAG
>JAMDDF010000020.1:0-1332 GCA_023489205.1 Actinomycetota bacterium
GGGGGAGGGCTACCCGGGCCTGAGTAATTTCACGCCCGTGCTCGCCAGCTCCTGGTCGGTAGAGGGCCAGCAGCTAGCCGTCCACATCCGTCGCGGAGTCAACTGGCAAGACGGCCGCCCGGTGACTAGCACCGACGTCTACGATACGGCCCTTCTTGACGGCACTAACGACAGCACGTTTTGGGACGATATTTCAAACGTGAGCATGCCCAACTCGAGTGAGGTGGTGTTCACGGTGCGGGCAAAAGAATCTCCAGTGCTGGCTGAAGACGCCATTTTCACGGAGCTCTATGTGGTCCCGTCAAGCGTATACGGGCGGTTTGTCACGCCGTCACTCAAGGCCGACGAGGTTGCTTATTACGCCACGGCAGCCGTAAACGCGGCGGCCGCTTCGAAGATGCCACAGGAGAAGGCGATTGCCGCCGACTTCAAGGGCCTCGCGAGCTACGATGTTACCGACGTCGTCGGTGACGGGCCCTTCGAGCTCAGCAACATTACGTCTTCTGAAGCGCAGTTGGTGAAGTGGGATGGCTACTACGACGCGTCCAAGGTCCACGTGGCTGGCGTTGACTACTACGACGAGGCCAACCAGGCCGTCTACCCGCTCCTCACTTCGGGCGTGTTGCAGTTCACGAGCGTTGAGCTCCCCGCGCCCCTGCTCCGGCGCTGGACGGCAACACCAGGCTCGGAGATGTTCGCGCACCCGACTTCGGGCCTCGTCATGGCTTTCAACAACCAGAGGTACCCCTTCAACCAGGTGCAGGTCCGCCAGGCCCTCGCATATGTAATACCTCGGGCCACTATGGCGGCGGACACCTACGGCACGGAGCGCGACGCAGCGGGCATGGCCGAGGCGACCCCCGATGGTCTTCCAGGGTACCTCCAGGCGGAGTACCTGACCCCCGCAGAGGTCGCGCAACTCAACCGCTACCCGGTCGACGAGGCGAAAGCGGCCTCACTGCTTGAGTCGGTCGGGTTCCACAAGAAGGGGGGGCAGTGGCTTACCGCGCACGGCCAGCCCTTTACCTTTACCCTCGATGCCGAGTCCGGGGCATCCGACGTCCAGACGGCCTTCTCGGTCGCGGCCGAGGCCCTTGGAGGGTTCGGGATAAAGGCCTCGGTGGAGGATGTGGCGCAGGCGACGCTGCAGGCCGATGAGCTAGACGGCGACTTCAGCGCGGCTTTCGAGGAACCCGGCGGCGTGAACCCGCTGTATGTCTTCGACCAAGAGCTCGGTACTACCAACAACTTCCCTGCCCTCGGCAGCTATGCGGGCGATAAGGGCCTCGGGTTCGGGCCCACTTCCTCTGTACCGGGTCTCGGCATGGTCAA
>JAMDDF010000020.1:1342-5437 GCA_023489205.1 Actinomycetota bacterium
GGTCAATGTCTCCCAGGCCATAGACCGCGAAGAGGTGGTCACCCCGCCGGGACCGGTCATGGACCGGTTGGTGTGGGACTGGGCGCGCCTGGTCAACGAGCAGGTACCGTACCTCTGGTACGCGACCAAGGTCTACCAGCTCTCCTACTCCACTTCGCAGTTCTCCGACTGGCCCGCGCAGACGAGCCCGCTTTGGGACATAATGTCGGCCAACCGTGACGCCGGGCTCGTATTGGCGATCACGGAGGGGTACCTGCGGCCGCGGTCCTAAGTGGCCCGGCACCCTGCGGACGAGGTGAATGGAGCGATGGCCGACGCGTTGTTGCGCTCGCGGGGGACCAGAGTGCCCGACGCCGTGGCTCCCGAGGTGATGTCAGTCTCCGATTCGGAGGCCGTCGTCTTCGTGGGAAGTAGCCAGCGCCGCTATGAAGGCCTGAAGCCCGGAACGGAGTACTCCTACGGCGGGTTGTCCTGGCGTACGCTGTCGCCTCCAGGCGGCGAGCGCCTGGCGACCGTGGCGACGGTCAACGACACGCACTTCGGTGAGGAGGAGTGCGGCCTAGCAGAGCTGGACATCGGGCCTGTACTGTCGGTGGGGCCGGGCGAAGATCCGTACCCGGAAGTGATGAACCGCGGCGCCGTCGCCGAGATAGCGTCTATAGGCCCTGATGCCGTCGTGGTCAAGGGTGACCTCACCTCGACGGGCCAACGTGAGCAGTATGCCCTTTTCGAGGCGTGCTACCGGCCGACTTTCGGGGACAGCCTTTTCGTTACGCTCGGCAACCACGACAACCGCCCGGAGGGGAAGGCATTCGAGGTCCCCCCGGTCCAAGAGGTGACCTTGCCCGGAGCGGTCCTCGCCATCTTGGACACCACCGTCCCAGAGGGGGGCGGTGGGTGCCTCGAAAAGGGCATACTGCTCACGACCAAGGACCAGCTTGGTTGGCTTGACGAGCTCGGGTCACGTGCGGACAGGCCCGTAATGGTCTTCGGCCACCACCCCTGCTGGCAGGCTGACGCGTTCCGCTGGGCCACCAAGCCCAACGCCCTCGACCTCGACAGTTCCCTCGCGCTCATGGGTGCCTTCCGGCGCAGGCCGAAGCTCGTCGGCTATTTCTGTGGGCACACGCACCGTAATGCATTGCGCCGCTTCGAACCCGCCGGGCCCGCCCCCTTTGTCGAGGTGGCGTGCGTGAAGGACTTCCCGGGGTCGTGGGCGGAGTACCGCATATTCGAAGGAGGGATCCTCCAGGTACATCACAGGATCTGTTCTCCGGAGGCACTCGCGTGGAGCGAGCGGTGCCGGAGCATGTTCGCTGGCCAGTACCCCGCCTACGCGCTGGGCGAGCTGTCCGACCGATGCTTCGTGCTCCCCCTGGATTGACCCCGGGAGCGGAGAGAAGGAAGGCGCGCGTAGAAAGTGGTTGCCTACGTAGCAAGAAGGTTGGCGGGCGCTGCCGCCGTCGTCTACTTGGTCGTGACGATTTCGTTTTTCATGGTCCGCCTGATGCCAGGCAATGCCGTATCCGCGCTCGAGGCGAGCCTGCGCTCACAAGGGGGGATGACGCCCCAAGAAATCCAGCAACAAGTCAGCGAGATCTACGGCGGCATGCCGCACTCACCGGTCGGGCGCCAGTACCTGAGTTATATAGGCAATGTCGCGCGGGGCGATCTCGGGCGCTCCGTGCTGAACCCCTCCGAGAGCGTCGCCCACATCATCTTGGGCGCGCTGCCCTGGACGATCTTCCTGGTCGGTACGGCTCTCATGATCAGCTTCGTTCTAGGGACGGCCCTCGGTGCTGCTATGGCAATGTTCCGCACGAGCCGTCTCTGCCAGTTGGTTAGCTTCATCGCCTCGGTTGCGAGCGCTGTACCCAACTACCTCGTGGCGATCGTCCTCCTCTACGAGCTGGCTGACATGCACCGGTTTTTCCCCGTTTCTGGCGCCTACTCGGTCAATGTCAGGCCAGGGTGGTCGCTCGCGTTTATAGGGAGCGTTTTGTACCACGGGGTGCTCCCGATCTCGGCTTATGTCGTCACCTCCTTCGGCGGATGGGCGCTCGCCATGAAGGGCAGTTCGGTATCTTGTCTCGAGGCCGAGTACGTCCGGGTGGCCAAGGCATGGGGCCTCTCCGACTGGCGCGTTACGCGGTCCTACGTTGGTCGCAACTCGATGTTGCCCATGGTGACGATGCTCGCCCTGTCGCTCGGGTTCATGGTAGGCGGCTCTGTTTTCGTAGAGACCTATTTCTCGTACCCGGGCATCGGCTATTACCTGATCCAAGCTGTCAACTCGCGGGACTACTCGGTGATGATGGGGTGTTTCATGTTGATCACGGTCGCGGTGGTGCTGGCCAACCTCTTCGTTGACCTCTTCTACCCGTTGGTCGACCCCCGCATCGCCCGACCGAGGGGAGGGCGCGCGAGCGTACCCGGCGCGCTTCCTGTTCCAGGAAAGGGCGCCCAGGGACCGGGAAGCCTGGTCGGGGTGGAGGCCTGATGCGACGCGCCCTTCGGGACCTGTGGCGCATTTGCAGGTCCGACAAAGCGGCCCTCGCGGGCGGTCTCGTCGTCGTCTTGTACCTCCTCGTCGCGGTCCTCGGGCCGTACCTCGCCTCGCCTGGTGGCCTGCAAAGCCCGGCCAACGCCAATCTCGGCCCTTCCCTTCAGCATCCCCTCGGCACCGACCCGCTTGGTCACGACGTCTTCGCCAGTATCGTCGTCGGGACCCGGCCGGTCATGCTGGTCGGCGTCCTGGCGGCCGGCATCACGGTCTTCATCGGTGTGGCCGTAGGGCTGCTATCTGGCTACCTTGGCGGGTTGGTGGACGCGGCGTTGATGAGGGTCGTGGACATCTTCCTCACGATCCCAGGCTTGCCGCTCATCATCGTTATCGCCGCAATAGTGCACACGACGAGCCCGGTCGTCTTGGCCGTCGTGCTCTCCGTCACGGCGTGGGCGGGCCTGGCCCGCGCGGTGCGCTCGCAAGCTCTCTCCCTCAGGGAAGCCGAGTTCGTGGAGGCCGCAAGGGTGCAGGGGCTCCCCCTCGGCCAGATCATCGTGCGCCAGCTGCTGCCGAACGTCGGGCCCTACGTAGCGATCCACTTCCTCCTCGACGTGACCGGGGCTATCTACGCAGAGGTGGGCCTCTTCCTGCTCGGCGTCGCGCCCATCACGGGCACCAACTGGGGCGAAATGATCAACTCGGCAATGTCGGAGGGCGCACTTTACTCTTCGAGCAGCGTCGTCTACCTGCTCTCGCCTATGGCAGCGATTGTCGTGTTGCAGGTGGCGTTCGTCTTTTTCGCGCGGGCTCTCGACACGTTGTTCAACCCGAGGCTCCGCTCGCAGTGATACCCGAAGGCTCCACTAGGCCTCTACTTGAGGTGACTGGGCTGACGGTGGACTTCCCAAGCGGCGCGAGCCGGGTCCGCGCCGTAGATGAGGTCAGCTTCGAGGTCAGGGCCAACGAGATCTGCGCGCTGGTTGGGGAATCGGGCTGCGGGAAATCGACCCTTGCCCATGCTCTTGTCGGCCTGGTGCCCCCGCCCGGGCAGGTGGTCGCAGGACAACTTCGCCTGGAGGGGGAGACCTACAGCTCGACGAGCCCAAGAGAGTGGAGGGCGTTGCGCGGCGCTCAGGTCGGGATGGTGTTCCAGGCCGCGATGAGCGGCTTTAACCCTGTCGCCACGATCGGCAGACAGGTCGAGCACATTTTGAAGGCACACCCAGAGACGTTCCCGTCAGTGGCTGCCGGCAGGGCATATTTCGAGGAGCTGCTCGGCCTGGTTCAATTGCCCGTCCAGAGGGTGTGGGGAGCGTACGAAGGCGAGCTTTCTGGCGGGATGAAGCAGCGTGTCGCGATCGTGACTGCACTGTTGCTGAAACCGCGAGTCCTCGTCCTTGACGAGCCGACGACTGCGCTCGACGTGCTCAACCAGCGGCTCGTCATCGACCTGCTCCGGCAGTTGCACCAGCGCCTGGGCCTCACAATGATCTTTGTCACCCACGACTTGGCCGTTGTGGCCGACGTGGCGGACCGCACCCTGGTTATGTACGCCGGTCGTCTAGTGGAGTCCGGCGGGACCCGCGGTC
>JAMDDF010000151.1 GCA_023489205.1 Actinomycetota bacterium
GGTGAACGCCAGTCGGAGGATCTCGTCCGACTGGCGAACGCGCATGGCGTGGCCGCACTTGCACATGACGTGCTGACACGGTCAGGACTAGCGTTGAAGATGGCACCACCGGCACGTGACGGGCTCGCCAAGTTGCGCCTGGAAGCCACCGCGCAGCACCTTCTCACCTCTGTAGACCTCGGTCGCCTCGCGACTACCCTCGATGCCGCCGGGACCGTGTGGGCGGTCATGAAAGGTCCTGCCCTCACCTACCTCGGCTACGGCGACCCTACGCTCCGCTGGTCCAGCGACCTGGACGTCTTGGTGCGCCCCAGCCAGTTCGGTACTGCCATCGACGCACTGGTAGAGGCTGGCGCCACGCTTCTTGACCTCAACTGGAGCCTCCAGTTGGACATGATGCGCGCCGAGGCGAGCCTGCGCCTCCCCCTCGGGACCCTCTTGGACTTGCACTGGCACCCCGTCAACGACGCGCGGGCACGCTCGACTACCCGGCTCGACATCGACACCATGCTCGACCGCCGCCGTCTAGTCCCCAATGACGCCCGCCTACCGCTCATGTGCCTCGGACCGGTTGACAACATGACCTTGGTTGCCCTTCACGCCTCGCTATCAGGAGGGCACCGTCTCGTGTGGGCGAAGGACATCGAGCGTCTGGCAAGGCGCGATCCCCCGGACTGGCAAGAGCTCGCCGAACTGGCCGCCCATGAGCACGTAGCCCTCCCGGTGGGAGTCATGCTACGCCGGGCGGCGAGGCTCCTGGGCGCCGACATCCCGTCGGGTACGCTTCGCTCTCTCTTGGGCGGCCGCGATCAAACCGCAGTATGGTCGGCCGGAGAGCGGTTCGCCAGCCCTCGCACGCTGGGCGGGTGTATGAGCTCTGGTAGAGCCTTCATGTCGTCGCTCCGGGCGTCACCTTGGCAGACGGCCATGGCCATGGCCACCAATGCCAGGTCGCACGTACTCGGTGACTCGGGCCTGAGGCACCGGACCCAGGGCAAGGTCGCACGCGACGACCTGACCCCTGGCAACCCGCTCCACCGCGCTCGAGGAGGGGAGCAGGCCAAAAAGGACTACCTGGCAGCAATCGTCGCCGATAGACGAAAAACGTGGACACACTAAGCGCACCCTTGGCCACTAAACGCGCCACCGCGCTGTTGGCCACATGAGGTTACGCTACCATTCACCTCGTTAAGGCGTTCTTTCCCTTCAGGCAGTAGGCAAAAGCCCCGATAAGCAAGCAGAGGCCATGGACCAGTTTGACGCGACCCAGCTTCCCAGCGGCCTGACCGCAGGACGGCTCAAAGCCGTAGCCCTCCGCCAGTGGTGGGTGGTCGCGGTCTGTGGGGTTGTCGCTGCCCTTGGCACAGCCGGGTACGCTGAAAAGCGGCCCGTCCGCTACACAGGCGACATAGTAGTGAGCACCGGAGCCCAGCCGACCTCGCTGCCGAGCCAGTCGACGCCCTCTCTCTCGATGCCGGACCCCGTGGCCGAAGCCGAGAGCTACCAGGTGGCCGCAGCGGCATCCGCGGCAGCTAGCTCGGGTGTCAAGGTAAGTGGAGCGGTAAGCCCGGACGGTACGCAAGTCGAACTGGCGGTCCAGGCATCGAGCCTCTCTGGGGCGACGCGAGCGGCCATGGCCGCAGCCAAAGCGTTCGTGAAGTTGCGGGTGCACGACATCAACACAGAAGCCGCTGCGTTGTCACCACAACTGCACGCCCTTAGTGCAAAGATCGCGCCTCTCGAGCATCAGGTAACCTCGGTCCAGCGTGGGGCGGGGAGTGCGGGCAGCTCCAACGCCTCTCTACCTACGCGGTCCTCGACAGAGCTAGCCGTGCTCACCAACGACTACACGGCCCTGTACACCCAACAGGTGGAGTTGCAGCTCGCGGCACAGTCGGTCCAAGTGGACCAGACTGGCCCGCCCACGGTCTCGTCCTCTGGAGGAGGTAAGAAGCGCCTAGTCGCTATAGGGCTCGGTGTGGGGCTCCTCGCCGGCTGCGGCCTCGGCCTTCTGCGTGACCTGTCGAGGGACCGCCTGACGCACGCTTCCGAGCTCTCCGAGCTCGGACGGCTACCACTCCTGGCAGAGGTCCCCGACAGCCCGTTGCGCCGCAGGGTCAACGTGATCCGCTCCTTCGGGGGGAGCTTGGGAGAAGCAGCCCGAGAGCTGAGGACGTCTCTGTCCCTGGCCCCGGGAGGACGGCCAGCGAAAGTGATCTTGGTGACGAGCGCGGCCAGCGGAGAGGGTAAGTCTTTCCTCGCAGCGAACCTTGCCGTTGCCTATGCCCTGGGTGGCGCCCGCACAGTGCTCGTTTCGTCCGACCTCCGCCACCCAGCCGCCGAGAAGCTGTTCGGCGTCCGAACAGACCAAAGCAGCGGCTTAGCTGCCTTCCTCAGGGACTGGCCGGCAAGTTCACTACCGAACGACGCCGAGACGGAGCACAACGGGCAAGCGCCCAATGCCACGTCTCCCGACCACAACCCCGACATGCACTTGGTCGGTACGCAGTTCGAAGGGCTCGCTCTGGTCCCAGCCGGGCCCCTCCCGCCCAACCCAGCCGACCTCATCGCTTCGCGTGCCATGATGGAGTTCATTGGGTGGCTGCGTGCTAACAGCGATGTCGTCATACTCGACAGCCCTCCGCTGCTTGCCGTGACCGACGCCGCCGTTCTAAGCAAGTATGCCGATGCAACCGTACTTGTCGTGGCAAGCGGCCGCAGCTCCAAGTCCAACGTCCGTCACGCTATCGCCACGCTCGAGCTTGTCGGCGCCCCCGTCGCAGGCTACGTGCTCAACAGGACGACCCGCTCCTCGCACATCCGCTACAGGTACGTAAACACCCACGTCGAGCTCAACGGGAGCACCGCCCGATCGCCGGCTAGTACGCGGGCCACTTGAAGGCAACAGCTGAGGTGAGCTCGGCCGCCTTCGGGCACCGGAGCCAACGATATGGCCTCCGCAGAGCGGGACGCGTGCTCGCTTCGACCCTCACGAGCGCTCTAGCCTTAGCGACGGTAGCTGCGCTCGGTGTGTTGACAGTCGTGCATCCTAGGTACGGCTTCCTTGCCGGCGTTCTCGTAGCTCTCGCTGGCATCATCTACGCCGACCCCTTGCTCATCCCGGTGGCGGTCTTCCCAGATCCCCTCCTCCTCCAGCGCGCCGGAGGTGGAGCCGGCGCCGGTTTAGCCTTGTGCGATCTGGCCGTGGTAGCCGGGGCTGCGGTTGCGATCACGAAGATCCGCTGGGAGGCTGCGCCGACCCTCCGCAAGGCACTGCTATTGATCGCCGTTTTCGAAGCGATTCTGCTACTCACCGTCATAGCCAACCCCAACAAGCATGACGCCCTTGAGTGGGCACACCGCATCGAAATGCTAGGCGGCACGCTTTTGGTAGGATGGGTCGTGGCCGCCTCAGGCCGAGCTAGGCAGGCAGTCAGCCTATTGGTGGCGGGCTCCGTGGTACTGGCACTTGTTACGCTTGAGCACGCCGTGACACTGCACTTCCACCCAGCGCAGTTTGGCGTCTACCAGAAGAATTTTATAGGTTCGACTATGTGGATGGCGATCGTGGTTGCCCACCTCAACCCGTCATGGCTGGACCTGCCCAAGCGCCTAGCGCGGGCCGCTAAGTACGTCTGCGGCCTAGCGCTGCTAGCGTCCCAGTCAAAGCAGGCAATCATTGCCCTTGTAGTGGTCCTCCTATACGTTGTGCTCCGCCAGCCAAACGTGAGACGTCGCTCGAAACTCCTGCTAGGCGCTCTTGTCCCGATGGCGATCGTCGGTTACCTCCTCATAACCAGAGAGGTGGCCAACCTCGCAGTGAACCCCAACAATAGTCTTGGCGCTCGCTTGACGTCATTCTCGGCCGACTTTCACATCTGGGCCTCTAGCCCAATTTTCGGACAGGGAATGCGTTGGTTCTACCTACCACAATTCTCCAGCTATATCCAACCTCCAAACATCTTCATGGAGAGCCTCGTCGCTGGTGGGGTCGTTGGCGTGATCGCGCTCACGTTACTTTTGGGGGGATCGAGCCGTATCCTTCTTTCTATGCCGCACGATATTGGCACGATAGCCTTGGTCTTAATTTTGGGTCGAGTGATCGAGTCAATGTTCGACATCTATTGGACCTCGGGAGGGTCCCTACTGCCGTGGCTCGTCGCAGGTCTGGCTCTCGGCACCTGGGACGCCGTCCTCGCCGGCCGCGTGCCTTCAACAGCTTCGTCTTGGCAAGCACCAGTTCCCGCTAGGACGGCATGAAGTCTCCGCTCGCCTTCACCGCAGAGGTCGGCCTCGCCGTCGCGTCTGCTGCCCTGCTTCTCGGGCCGTCTACCACGGCTATTTCGGCCGCCGTCGAAACCCCTCCTACGGCACAAGGTGCCAGCACGGTGCCGCCTGGGCCGGGGGGCAGCGTCGGTCCTCCTAGTAGCGAAAACGTGACGCCGGTTTGCGGTGACCCTCACCCTGCCTCGTCTCTCGGCCCAACCCCGTCCCTGCCCTCCCATCCAGTCCAAATAGTCGCCGGGACGTTCGCAGTCCAGGGCTTTACCGTGACTTCCAGCGCTATCTATGTGTTCGACGGGGCCCGCCTCCGTACCTACAGCCTCTCTGGGAAAGCGGAAGGCTCCTTCTCGTTGCCCAAGCAGTTCAAGGGGCCGGTTACGGGACCCCTAGTCGATTCCTCTGGGGACATCTGGATGGATAGCTACTATGGCGGACGCCTCGACAAGTTTTCCCCTTCTGGGCGAGTCCTGTGGTCGAGTCGGTCGTACCCAAACTCGTCCATCGTTGGCATCCAAACCCGTGCAGGCTTCAGGGTGGGCGTCACTGGGCACGGCTACAAGCACACACGCCTCCTCCGTGACAGTGGCCAGTCAGGAGGATCGCTCCCCCTGGCGCTGACAGGCTTTGTGAGCCAGGTTCCGGGTGGCGGCTGGCTCGTCTCGGGCGGCGGGTACGTTCGCATTTACTCACCGTCATGGCACCTTCTGTCCAGTTTTGGCAATCCCCAGACCGCCGCCCCGAGTTACTCAGGGGCGCCTCATGGCTTCTACTACCAGGGATCAGCGCTGCAGGCGACAGCGGGTGGGCCAATATATACGATCGACCCAACCGGGACAATTGAGGAGACCAGCACCCAAGGTTTCCTCGAAGCCACGACCACCCTCGGCGGCAACCTTCAACTGGCTGGCGGCAGCGCTTACTTCGTCAATGGCGTCCTCTATTTCACGGGTGGGGCGCCGTTCAGCTCGGACGAAAACATTTCTTCAGTGCCACTCGAAACACTACAGAGCTACCTGGCAGCCTCCAACTCGCTTGACACCCTCGGCTGGGGAGCTGGCATTACCTCAGGGTCACCAGGTAAAAGAGTTGCCGGCAATTATTTCCCCTACGCTACAGCGC
>JAMDDF010000019.1 GCA_023489205.1 Actinomycetota bacterium
CGTTGCGGCTGAGACGCCCAGCCCGGACATCTCTGCCACGTACGAGGAGCTCACAG
The DNA here is from genome assembly GCA_023489205.1 of Actinomycetota bacterium. The sequence goes on from JAMDDF010000019.1 coordinate 57, forward strand.
GCTGAGCCGTGCGGATATGGCACTCCACCACAGCTCGCAAAATTGCGGCTTTACGTTCGTCCAACATGGCTAGCAATCAAGACTACCGAGCGCCAGCGCATGCGCTCCGCCATGGTTGTCCCTACCCCGCCTAAGCTCGGCCCAACCGGCCTGGAGCGACAGCCTTGGCCCAGCGCTTGTGGAGGGCCCCAATTCTGACTATCTTGGTCATGATTTGACCATGCTTGTAAACCAATGGAGGAGATGGAGATAGTGGCAGAGCACCTGATAGCCCCCCACGGCGGGAGTTTGGTGAACCTGGTCGTGGACGGGGACCGGGCAGCAGAGCTGAAGGCCGAGTCCAAGCACTGGCCGAGCTGGGACCTAACCGCTCGTCAGCTCTGTGACCTCGAGCTTCTCGCCAACGGGGGCTTCTCGCCGCTGGGAGGCTTCTTGTCCGAGGAGGCTTATGCGTCGGTCCTGGAGGCCATGCGCCTGCCCGACGGGACGCTATGGCCGATGCCGGTCAACTTGGACCTCTCCGAGGAGGCGGCGGCCGAGGTGCCTCCAGGGTCCTCGCTGGCGCTGAGAGACCAAGAGGGGGTGATGCTCGCCGTCTTGCACGTGGAACAGGCTTACCGCCCCGACAAGGAGCGCGAGGCCAAAGCCGTCTTCGGCACCACCGACAGGGCCCACCCCGGGGTCGCCTACCTCTTCGACAAGGCGGGGCCTGTGTACGCCTCCGGGCGCCTCGAGGTAATCTCCCTGCCCCACCACTACGATTACAAGGCCCTGCGCTCAGGCCCCGCCGAGCTTCGGGAGCGCTTCAGCCGCCTCGGGTGGTCACGGGTGGTCGCCTTCCAGACGAGGAACCCCATGCACCGTGCGCACGTCGAGCTCACGCTCCGGGCGGCCAAATCGGCGGGCGCCAACTTGTTGGTCCATCCCGTGGTCGGCATGACCAAGCCCGGCGACGTCGACCACCACACCCGGGTGCGCTGCTACCAAGCGGTCATGAAGGGCTACCCCCACGCCACGGCCACCTTGGCGCTCCTGCCCCTGGCCATGAGGATGGCCGGCCCACGCGAGGCCCTCTGGCACGCCATTATCCGCAAGAACTTCGGGGCGACCCACTTCATAATCGGCCGCGACCACGCAGGGCCGGGCAAGGGCTCTGACGGTGTCCCCTTCTATGGGCCTTACGATGCCCAAGACCTCGTCTTGGAGCATGCAGGCGAGCTCGGCATCGGAGTCGTGCCCTTCCAGCAGATGGTCTACGTAGAAGAGCGCGACGAGTACATGCCGGTGGACGAGGTCCCTCACGGCACAAGGACGCTCGACATCTCGGGCACCGAGCTCCGCCGGCGCTTGGCCGAAGGCAGGGAAATCCCGAGCTGGTTCACCTTCCCCGAGGTAGCGGCTGAGCTAAGGAGGAGCTACCCGCCCCGGGCCAAGCAGGGCTTCACGGTATTTTTCACCGGCCTGTCGGGCTCGGGCAAGTCGACTATCGCCTCAGTGCTGCTAACCAAGCTCCTAGAGGAAGGGGGCCGGCCCGTCACGCTCTTGGACGGCGACATCGTGAGGAAGCACCTTTCCAGCGAGCTCGGGTTCTCCAAGGAGCACCGGGACATCAACATCCGCCGGATCGGCTGGGTGGCATCGGAGATCACCAAAAACGGGGGCATCGCCATCTGCGCCCCGATCGCCCCTTACGAGGCGGTGAGGAAAGAGGTGCGCGAAATGATAGAGCCTCTCGGGGGCTTCGTCTTGGTGCACGTGTCCACGCCGTTGGAAGTCTGCGAGACGCGCGACCGCAAAGGCCTTTACGCCAAGGCCCGGGCGGGCATCGTGAAAGAGTTCACTGGCATCTCGGACCCCTACGAGGAGCCCAGCAACGCCGAGGTCACCATCGATACCTCAGACCTGTCGGCCGAGGAGGCAGCGCAGCTGATAATGGTCCACCTCCAAGCAGAGGGTTACCTGGGGCCGTCCAGGACCTAGCGGGCCGGGTGAGCCTGCCTGAGGCCTGCTTCCCCATAGGGGGCCCCGGCCAGGCTCGCCGGCTTCCAGGCGCTGGGGGCCTTGGGGGGGCCCCTTGTGGCCCCTCACCACCGGGTCGTACGCGCATTGGTCCTGGGTCACAAGGCGCTCATCAGTCCTTCATCCGCAGGGCTTGGATGAACGCCTCTTGGGGCACTTCAACTCGCCCGATCGCCTTCATGCGCTTCTTGCCCTCACGCTGGCGCTCCAAGAGCTTCCGCTTGCGGGTAATGTCGCCGCCGTAGCACTTGGCCAGCACGTCCTTGCGCTTAGCCTTCACAGTTTCGCGGGCGATCACCTTGCCTCCCGCGGCCGCCTGGATGGGGACGTCAAAGAGCTGGCGAGGTATGAGCTCGCGCAGCTTCTCGGTCATCCGCCGTCCGTAGGCGACCATGTCCCCCCTGTGCACTATCGCGCTGAACGCGTCGACCGGGACGCCGTTTAGCAAGATGTCGATCTTAACGAGGTCGCCCGGCGAGAAACCGGCCGGTTCGTAGTCCAAGCTCGCGTAGCCCTTGGTCCGGCTCTTCAGCGCGTCAAAGAAGTCCATCACGACCTCGGCGAGAGGGAGACGGTAGACGACCTCCACGCGTTCGGGCGAGAGGTACTCCATCCTGATGAGCTCACCGCGCCGGCTCTGACAGAGCTCCATGACCGTACCGGTGTACTCGGTCGGCAGGAGCATCGTGGCCTGGATAAAGGGCTCCTCGATCACCTCGATACGCTGGGGCGGCGGCATCTCGGCGGGGCTGTGGAGGCGTTCTTCGGTACCGTCGGTCAGCTTTGCCACGTACTCGACGCTCGGGGCCGTGGCGATGAGCGAGAGGTTGAACTCCCTTTCCAGGCGCTCGCGCACTATGTCCATATGGAGAAGGCCGAGGAACCCACAACGAAAGCCAAAACCGAGCGCCGGCGAAGTCTCGGGCTGGTAGGAAACGGACGAATCGGAGAGGCGCAATTTTTCCAAAGCGTCGCGCAGCGCCTCGAACTCGTCTCCGTCCACGGGGTACAGCCCACAAAAGACCATCGGTTTTGGCTCTTGGTAACCTTCGAGGGCCATTAGCGCCGGGCGGCTCACTTCTGTTACGGTCTCGCCGACACGGGCCTCGCCGACATCTTTTATGCCCGCGATGAGGTAACCAACCTCGCCCGGCCCAAGGCTCTGCACCTCGCGTGCAGCCGGGAGCCGAACACCGATCTCTTCGACCTCGTGAGCCCGGCCGGTCTGCATGAAGCGGAGCTTGGCGCCCGAGAAGAGCACGCCGTTTACTACCCGTAGCGCGCTCACCACTCCCCGGTACTGGTCGTAGTAAGAGTCGAAGATGAGCGCCTGAAGTGGTGCATCGGGGTCCCCCTTTGGCGCCGGGATGCGCTCGCAGACCGCGTCGAGTAGCTCGGGGACTCCCTGGCCGGTCTTGGCCGACACTCGCAGGATCTCGGCGGCTGGCACCCCTAGCACCGACTCGATCTCGGCCGCGCAGCGGTCGGGGTCTGCCGCCGGGAGGTCGATCTTGTTGAGCACGGCAACGATCTCAAGGTCGTGCTCAAGGGCCAGGTACGCGTGCGCCAGGGTCTGTGCCTCTATCCCCTGGGCCGCATCGACAAGCAGCACTACCCCCTCACAAGCGGCCAGGCTGCGGCTCACTTCGTAGCTGAAGTCGACGTGGCCAGGCGTGTCGATCAGGTGGACCGTGTAGCCCTTCCAGCGGACGCGGACGTTTTGGGCCTTGATGGTGATGCCCCGCTCACGCTCGATGTCCATCGAGTCGAGGTACTGGTCCCTCATCTCGCGGGGGCTCACCGCACCGGTAAGTTCAAGGATCCGGTCCGACAGAGTCGACTTGCCGTGGTCGATATGGGCGACGATGGACAAGTTGCGGATGTGGTCGGTCGTGACTTTGGACATGTAGGGGTTGCTCATTAGCGCTCAGGGGTCAACCACCAGTTTGGCCCATGCTGGCCCTCCGCCTGCCGGCGCGTGTCCTGCTAACATGGGCCACCCTGTGGCGAACATAAAGAGCCAGATCAAGCGGATCAAGACCAACGACAAGCGCAGGCTGCGCAACAAAGCTGCCAGGTCCGAGATCAAGACCCGGGTCAAGCTGGCGTTGCGCGCTGCCGAGACAGGCGACGAGCGCTCAGAGGAGTACCTTCGCCTCGCGGTAAAGAAGCTGGACAAGGCCGCTGCGCGCGGCATCATCCACCTAAACCAGGCCGCTAACCGCAAGTCCGCCCTCATGCACAAGGTAGCAGTGCTGCAGGCCTCCCCTGCCGAAGGTGCGCTCGGAGAACAAGAGCCGCTCAGCGCTCTTGAAGCCGAAAGCGCCGAGGAGGCGAGCACCTCGCGCGCTAGGGGCAGGGCCAGAGCCGAGAGGGCAGAAAGGTCGGCGCTCCGGCCTCGGATCTCAAGAAGGGGTAGGCGCGCCAAAGGCCAGGGCCAAGCCGACGACACAGCCCAAGCCGACGACACAGCCCAAGCCGACGACACAGCCCAAGCCGACGACACAGGCCAAGCCGACGACACAGCCCAAGCCGGCGACACAGGCCAGGCCGACGACACCGGCCAAGCCGAAGGCTCCTTGGAGCAGCTCGAGGGCGCGAGCGACGGCCCAGAAGCCGCCGGCGACCAAGCCGGCCCTCCGGCCAGCTAGGGTCGGCCTTTTGCGCTACTGGCCCGGGGCCCCGTCCGGGCCTGCGAGCGCATAGAGGAGCGAGCTGCACGCGACAGCCGGCACAGGCGAGCGACGAGCACCTCGAGCACCCAAAGAGGTTCCCAGTCGATCTTGCCCTTTAGTTTTAGTTCGGCCTCGGCCAAGGCGGTGATCGCTTCGCCGGCGCCAGCGGGGCCAAGCCGGCGAGCTGCGTCGAGTGCCTTCTTGGCTGGGAAGGTGCTACGCCCCTTGGCAATGCCAAGGGCCTCGGCGGCTGCGGCTTCCGAAGCGATCTCCGGCGACTGGACCCGCAGTATGTTGCCAAAGTGGCGGTGGAGGATGGCAAGGACCACTAAAGGGTGACGGCCACCAGCGTCCGAGAGCCGGTGGAGCAGTTCTATCGCCCTCTCGGTGTCCCCTTTGTCGATCGCGTCGGTCAGGTCCCATGGCGGCACGGAACCCGCCTGGCCGAGGTAGGGCGCCAGCTCTTCCCGGCCGACCCGAGCACCCTCCCCATAGGCAGCTTCGAGCACCCCGAGCAACGCCCCGAGCCGAGAGAGATCCTCGCCCAGGTGCGCCTCGAGCAGCCCTGCTGCGTCCCGGTCCAACTTGACGGGGGCGCGCCCGAGACGTCCCAC
>JAMDDF010000135.1 GCA_023489205.1 Actinomycetota bacterium
CGGCGGCTTTGCCCGCCCTCACAGCTGCGTGCGCTGCCGATTTGCTCTCCGCCAACGTGTCCCGTCAGTGCTGGAACGGGTGACTGGGGGCAAGACCGCCAACCAGGGTGTTACCCTAGCTGCTCCAGGTCTAGGTCTTTCGAGAAAGCTGAAGGTAGCTCAAAGGAGCGCAGCGCGTGGTCGACGAGCGCCCTGAATACGGCCCGGACGAACCCGGTCGTCGAGCGCAGCGGGCCATACACCAACGCCAGCAATAGGGCGGCCCCAAGGTTGGGGTTTTCGGGTTGGTTGGGCCTCGGTGGGTCGGGCCGTACTCCTCTGTCCTCAGCCTGGGTGAGTTTGGTGATGTATCCCTCGTGAGCCGGCAGGCGTTCCATCGATCTCCTCAGTGATGTGCTTTTCAGGCTGGTGCCGAGGCTTACGACTGTGCCTCGCTGCGTGGTGCCAAGGGAGGGTCTCTTGGTGCCAGTGGTCTGTGCGTTCACTGGAATATGCAGCGACCAAGGTAGGCGGAAATAGAGGAGTTGAGACTGGGCGGCACTCCACGAAGAGGTCGTGGTGGGCTCTGCGTGGTGGCGGGTGGGCTCAGGGCTCCACGGGGCTCCGCTTTTGCCCGAACGCACCTGGTTCGTCGGCACCCTGCAAGTGTGCGACCTGATGCAGACCAGGTGAGGGGGGAACGTTCACGGTCGCATTGGCCTATTATTCGGTCCAATTTGGTAGGTTTCGGGGCCAGTTGCGAGGGCCCAACTAGGCCGTTTGAGGCGTTATAGGAACCGCTCCGGGCCGGTCCCGATGTCCCGGACACGGCTGCTGACCTGGCCTCATGGGTGCTGGAAGGTTCGTGATTCGACAACCCGCTCGGCAAACTGATCTGACGGCGATGTTCCAGCAATCCAGAACTTTTGAGCCTCTGGCGTGAGCGTGCCGCCTAGGCGATACGAAAGAGGGCGTTTGGCGCCCGTCGACGAAACCCCCCCGCCAGGCGTTTCGGTCCACCAGCCCTATTTGGGGCGGGGCTACAAGGGGCCCTCCGTAGGTGAAACTGCTCCCCGCTTAATTGTCGAAAAGGTCCTATTAACTTAGGCGTCGCCCCGCAAGGGGGTCCAGGCGACAGGGTTATCGCGGATGCGAAGAGGTGTATAACGCGGCTTTCCGGGGTGGTTGGGGGTGCGTGTGGCGATGTGTCATGTACCAGCCCCCGATCGAACATTTCGTTATGCCTTACCCCTATTGGCCGGCTCGTCTAAGGGGGGCCCTCCCCGTGGGTAGCCATAGGTGCCTCCGGCTCCTCGGCACCCACCAAAAGCTCGACCGTATTGCGAGCTGCGGGTGAAGGCGGTGTCGACCCCCGTTTCCCCTCTGCTCATCAGGAGCCCGGATCAGGGTGGTTCGGCCGGTGTGGTGCTCACGAGGGGGGGTGTCGGCGAGCTACATGCGGCCGTGCAGGCGGCGATGGTGCGACGCTCCGGAGACCGGCGACCAGCGATGCCGGGTCGACTTTCAGGGCCTCAGCCAGGCGGAGCATCGTCATGAGTGAGACATTACGCTCACCACGCTCGACGCTGCTGACGAAGGTGGGGTGGAACCCGCTGCGCTCGCCTAGGGCTTCCTGGCTCAAGCCCAGAGCGAGACGGCGCGAACGGATGCGTCTGCCCATCTCGAGGGCAGGTGCCAGCTTGCGGGGTGTTCGGCCCATCAAGGGGCATTTCAAACGACCTCGCACTATGGGTCTACAGACCATGGGTCTAGGTGCCGACACGTGAGACTATGAGAACGACGCTCACCGTCGTTGCCGGAGACACTGGGCGCGGCGGGTGCCTACCACAGGCACAGCTGCGGCGGAGCTTTCGCTCTTGCGCTGGTACAAATGTGTGGCCAACCGTCACCGCTCGCTCGGACTGTCCTCACGCCAAGGCGTACGCGAGCGTAGTAGTCCTCTTCAAGTCAGGAGACTGACTGTGGACGAGCAACATCAGCGCGCCCCCGCTTGGCATGGGTCCAAGTAGAGATGGACGCCGACCTGGACCTCCGTGTCGACAGCATGTCGCCAGTCGCCCCAACGGCCGTTCAGTGGGGCGCCGCCCTGATGGAGTTCCACAGCTTCGGCTCCGACTGCGTCTCTGTGATGGGGGACAAGAGCGAGAGCGAGCTCGCTGCGCCGGAAGCCCTGGAACACGTAGCTCCGCGACCGTCATGGTCACCGACGGCGTCTGCAGCGTTGAACCCGCCTGGTACGTCGGGCCGCTCGATGACGGGAAGCAAGCGGCGCACCACCGGAAGGTTTGCGGCCCGCGGCAGACGGTCATCACGACCGACTTGCGCCCGCCAGGGTGCAGCTGCTGCACGCTCGGTCGAACACATCCGCCTACCTGGCCAACCGCCTCTAGCAAAGGAGAAACACGAAATGAAGAGGCTATTCGCAGCCGCAATCCTTGTCCCGTCCATCATCTTCGGCTCCGCTGGCGTGGCCAGCGCGCACCTCAAGCCCAATCTTGGGCCGCCAATAGCCAGACTGGCAGGCACCCCGCGGTTTTACTGGTTACCTGGCCTCAGTGTAGAACTCCGGGCCACCCTGACAAAGAACGTGGCCGCCATCAACGCTGCCGGGGGCATCGAAGGCCACAAGCTACGCCTCAAGAGGGTGTCCTGCACTCCCTACGACATAAATACAATCTCCGCGTACCCCCAACCCGATGGGCCTTACGTGGATTACCTGTGCCCAGTGGTTGTCGGCGTCAAGGGCCTCGGTCCAGTGCCCTTCCGGCAGGATGTCCTCGTCATTGACCAGGGCCACGCCTGGGAACTCGCCCAGTCGGGAATTCTTTTCGCGGTGTCAAGGGCGTTGAACGCGCGTGCAACACCGCCCCCGTCCTCCAGCGGGGGGCCCACCACGACCACCACCACTGTCCCCTCTCGGGCCGGTGTTACGAGCGCTCAGCCGAAGGCAAACTACAAGAACATCAAGCGCCTCGACCTCGCTGTCAAGATGTGGGAAGGGACCCAGATTGCCTATTTCGGCTTAGGGGCTACCCACATCCAGAGCGTGTCCTGCGCTGAGGGCGGCCTAGGCTGGTACGACCCGGTCACGGTGGGCGAGAACCATGAGTTCGTTCCTTACACCTGCGAAGCGTCTTTCTACCAAGGCGACGTTCTCCGCGTGCTGGACCAGTACGTGCTCGTCAGCGCCGACGGCCGGCGCTGGCACAATTACGGCAACGCCGTCCAGAGTTATCTGGCGTAGGGGTTACTGAGTGTCCGCTACGTCCTTACTCAACAGGAGAAAACAGAAGTGAAGAAACTGCTCGCAACCGCAACCCTTGTGCCGTGCATTGTCCTCAGCGGCGCTGGCGTGGCCAGCGCCAAACCGCAGTTGAAGCCGAACCTGGGCCCTCCCATCACCGACCTGGAGGGCTACGGTGGTCAGCCCGGACCCCCGCGGTTCTATTGGTACCCCGGCATCAACGCCGCGTTCAAGTCCTTCATGATAAAGCGCATCGCAGCGATCGACGCTGCCGGCGGCTACAAGACCTACATTGGTCATTCGGGCGTCGGCTACGGGACATTCAAGCTCCACCTCAAGAGGGTGTCCTGTAGCCCCTACTCCGTCTCGGAGACCACTCCCGATCCCCATGCGGTTGACTACTACTGCCAGGTGATCGTAGGGATTAAGGACGTAGGACCCATACGGCTTCAGCAGGACATTCTGGTCTATCGCCAGGGCCATGCGTGGAAACCTTACGGGAAGCTGTATCCCTGATGCCAATATCCTACTTCGCTGCCCCAAAGTAGACGGTCAAAGCCCCCGCGGAACGCATCAAGGTCTGGCGGGCGCCTCAAATCCCGATGCGCGTGCGAGTTGGCAGTCCGTGACGCCCAGACAGGCCAGCTGCTCTGCCAAGGGCTCGCCTACTAGGACCTGCTCCAACTGGAGGAGCACGTCAAGGTCGACTACGCCAATGTTGGTGGTATAGGCGTGAGCTGACTAACGCCTTTCCGTCGAATCCCCAAACGCCCGACCTCCTTGCGGACAGTGCGCCATGTCCCACCCCACGGAGTCGTTGAGTGGTGGCGTGCCGGCCTGCCTCGGGGGTGGTTTTGTCATGCGATGGTCCCTATTGAGGGTCCACTTTGCCGGGGGTCCTCCCAGTGCGACCAAGCAGAAGGCTGGGAAGGACCGAGGACGATCCCGTGGGAGCCTCCGTGCAGGTCAGGTGTCCAGCCACCGGCTCCTTGAGGCGCGCGGTGAACCCGGGGCTGCCGCAAGAGCTCACCCCGATCACGCTGGCCGAGTTGCATGCCGGTCCCGACGAGCCGGACCTATGGGTATGGTGAACCCGCGGTTGGAGGGGCATCCCGTTGCTCGACGGGATACGATGGCCTGGCCGGCGGCGCTCTGGCTACGTGCGACGCGCCATGAGCCCCGGTGAACCCGAAGCTCGGACCGGTCGGGAGGCCGACTGCTAGCCAGGTAGTTGGTTCTTGAGCGGTAAGGAGCCCTACGCTGTCGTCCGGTTCGAGTGCACGGCGGGGTTTGTCGGGCGGTGTCACTGGCGGGGTTTGTCGGGCGGTGTCACTGCCCCGTTCAGCCGGAGCGAGCGGTGCTATGCCGCTGGTGGGGTGGGGCGGGCCCCCATTTCGAAGTGGCCGAGCGCGAAGTCGACGAGAGCGCCGAGGAACCAAGCTGGGACCGAAACCCGCGGACGGGTGCGAGGAACTGGTCCCATGAGCCGCGCGAAGAACAGGGCGTACCCGAGTAAACCCTCGCCGGCAGCAGGCTGACTCGTCCTGTGGCTCTCGGCGGCGCTTGGAGCCACCCTCGGGCCAGTGTCGTGTCTCTTTCCCTGGCGCAGCTGTCGAGAAGCTGCGCAGTCGAAGAGGGCGGCGCCGTCCCGTAGCGCCTGGCTCAACTGGCAGGCAAGCGAGAGCACCGCCATGTGCTTGGGCTCGTCGGTCAACGGGTCATCGAGGAAGTCGAGCGCCGTCGCAAGAAGGGCCCTGGCGTCCTGCCTGTTGAGAGTGACCGTGACCAGTGTAGCATCGTCCACGTCCATGGAGCTAATCCCGCCTCGGGCCAAGCCCTGGGGTGTTTGCGCACCGCCAGGGCACCTTTCTATTACGACTACAAACTTACTTGCATGCTCGCGCGCTGTCGGTGTAAAGCTTGCATTTTTCTTCTTTTCAAGGCCATGACGGGCTCTGCGTGGTAAGGATGTGGGCTCAGCGTGGCAAAAACCTCCCGATGAACCTGGGCCTTCGAACGTGGGCTCGCAATAAACCGCCTCGCATAATCGAACACGGGCTCCTCGAGCACGGGCCCGAAGAAAATTCCTGGGAAAATGTTCGCCGTGCTCTGTAA
>JAMDDF010000048.1 GCA_023489205.1 Actinomycetota bacterium
TGGCGCCCAGGCGCTTCATCCTCGCTGTCCAAGCAAGCCTCGAGGTCTTGGCGCGCACACCGAGGCCTAGGGGGCCGACCCCAGCCCCAAGCGCGGCCGCGAAGGCTGCCAAGGGGTACTCGAGGCTGGCGACGGCTCCGGCCGCCCCGAGGGCGAACAGGACGACATTAATGCCAGAGGAGCCCCACCACCTTTTGGCAAAAACGTAGGTCATGCCCACCAGGTAGTGCTCTCGCTGGGCTACACGCAACCAGCGCAAGTAGGAAAGCAACAGGGCCACGACCGCCAGGGCGAGAGCAGCAATGTCCGGGGCGCGCACCTTTTAGCGCGCTCCATCGTCGAGCACGGGTGCCCCCTGGCGCAAGACAGCAGCGCGCAGCGCCTCGGCGAGCCCAGGACCAAGCAAGTGCCCCGCACCTGGGACGACCGTCACACGTACAGAACCGGTGGGCAGGCCGGCAAGCCCAGCTGTGACGCCGGCCAACGACGCCACGTCGTCGTCCTCGCCCCAAACGAGCTCCAAAGAGCCACCGGCGGCGACAAAAGAGCGCAGGGCAGGCATATAGGCCGACCTGGCGGTCTCGTCGACGGCCTTCACGAGCACCCCCCGCATCACGGGGCTCGCCCGGCGATAGTCCTGCGAGCCGTACTTGTCGCGCAGGCGTTCCATGCGCTTGGCGCCCACGAGGCCGACGCGCGATAAGGACCGGGCGGCCCGGTAGCCAAGAGCGGGGCGTCGTGAGCGCTGGCCCGGAGGCAATGCTAGCGGGGCACCTGTGAGGACGAGGGCGGTCACCCTGGGGTCCCTCGCCAGGTGCACCGCTACGCGGGCACCAAAGGAGTGGCCAAGCACCGTGACCTGCCCGGCGAACTCCGAAAGCGCACAGGCCACGAGCTGTGCATACTGAGCTGTAGACCAGGGCTCGGGCGGCTCAGGGACAGCGCCGAAACCAGGCAGGTCGAGCGCGGCGGCGTCAAGGCCCGCTAGGACTGGGGCAAAGTCAGTGTGGTCGCGCTCCCAGCCAGCGAGCGCGAGGACACGAGGACGACGGCTACCTTCTCGTGCGCCCCACAGGCGCCCGCCGGCAAAGCTGCTGAGCACCATGACCGCAGACAGGCTAGTAGCCACCACGTCTACCCATGTGGTCCCACCCCCGAGCTAGTGTAATTACATGCTTGTCAGCGCACCTCGAGCAGCTGGGGAAGTGCTGCTCGAGGGGCTCACGCCCATGCAACGGCGCGCCGTGGAGACGCTCTCACCCACGGTGTGCGTCCTCGCTGGGGCAGGCTCGGGTAAGACGCGAGTCCTCACCCAGCGCATCGCTTACCGGGTCCTCAACGGCACCGCTACGCCCGAGCACTGCCTCGCCCTCACCTTCACAAAAAAGGCTGCCGGCGAGCTGCAAGAGCGGCTGGCAAAGCTCGCTGTGGCGGGGCCGGTCAACGCTGTGACGTTCCACTCCCTTGCATTGCACCAGCTCCGCCGCTGGTGGGCGGACAGGCGCACGAGCGAACCAGCCCTTTTGCGGAGCAAAGTGCGCCTTTTGGGAGAGCTGGCCGGGGCCCGCTCCGGCCTCGAAGGCGCCGCTACCGCAGACCTGGCGGCTGCGATCGAGTGGGCAAAAGCGCGCCTCGTGCCTCCCGAGCACTTCGCCGTCTCGGCCCAGGAGGCCAACCGGGAGCTGCCTGGGGACCCGGTCGCCATCGGCGCGCTCTACGCCCGCTACGAAGACGAGAAGCGCAGGCGGCGACTGGTCGACTTCGACGACCTGCTCGTGCGTTACTACCAAGCGCTGTCCGCGGACCCCCGCTTCGCAGCCGCCCAGAGCTGGCGGTGGGCCCACGTGTTCGTTGATGAGTTCCAAGACGTCAACCCCCTGCAGTGGCGGGTGCTCATGGGGCTCCTCGGTGGCAACGACGACCTTTTCGTCGTGGGCGACCCCAACCAGGCGATCTACGGGTGGAACGGCGCGGACCCAGATTTTTTGGCCAGTTTCCCCCGTAGCTTCCCCGACGCCGAGGTTGTGAGGCTCGATGACAACCACCGCTCGAGCCCTCAGGTGCTCGCGGCTGCAACTGCAGTGCTCGGCCACCAGTCGGCCGGCTTCGCCCGCTCCAGCCGGCCTGACGGGCCGCTGCCGACCTTGCGCTGCTTTCCCAACGACCTTGCGGAAGCTGCTGGCATAGCGAGCGAGGTTGCCCAGGCAATGAGCTCGGGCCTTACCTGGGACGACATGGCTGTCCTCGGTCGGACAAACTCCCAGCTGGTTGTGGTTACGGAGGCCCTGGCAAGGGCCGGGGTCCCCTATCGCGCTCCAAGCAACATTGGGGGCAGCACTAGAGGCGACGTAGAAGACCTGGAGCCCGACGATCGCACAATGGGCCCTAGGGGCGAACCCGACACGATGGGAGCGGTCACGGTGTGCAGCTTCCACCGGGCCAAGGGCCTCCAATGGAAAGCCGTCTGGGTGTGCGGGCTCGAGGCGGGCCTCGTGCCGATCGCCTACGCGACGAGCCCTGCCTCCCTTGCCGAGGAGCGCCGCTTGGTCTATGTAGCCCTCACGAGGGCGGAGCAGAGGCTGCACTGCTCATGGTCAAACGAGAGGCGCACCCAGCGCGGGGCGGTGCTGCGGCGTAGCCCTAGCCCTTGGCTCCCCGCCCTCGCCCCCCACTGCTCAGGCGCTGGCCAAGGCTCCACGGCGCCGCCGGGCCCCTACAATGTCGACGGTGCCGGGGCACGAGCACTCACGCTGAGCGCCCAGCGCGAAGCCGAAGCCCCCTACGCCGGTTTTATTGCGACGGCGCGCAGCCGCCTGACAGGCGTTTCGCCAAGGCAAAAAACTGGCCAAAACCGCGGAGCTTCTAGCAGCGCCACGCCAGCTGGGACACTTGCCGTGGAGGCCCTGCGCAACTGGCGACGCCGTGTCGCAAGGGCCTCGGGAGTCCCGCCGCATGTCCTGCTGCACGACTCGACATTGCTCGCTCTCGCACGAGCCAGGCCGACCAGCACCGAAGAGCTCCTGAGAGTGCCGGGGCTCGGCCCGGTCAAAGTGGCCCGCTTCGGCCCTGCGATCCTGAGCGTGCTGCGCGAGGCTGCTGAGGCGCTACCTAACGTCCCCGAAAGCGCCTAAGGGTGGCACTTCTACGTGCTATCTGGCGGGGCAAAAGCTAACAGGCGGGCCTGGTGGCACTGCTTGGGCTGTAGGATACTTCCTCGTGTCCGAGTGGTACTCGATCGAGGTGTTCGACGGCGCCTCGTCGGCCGCCATGTGGGCAGATGCGTACGGGGACGCCCTGGTGGAGTCGGCCCTGTCGGCAGGTGCCAAGGACTGGAGTTGGCATTACAGCACCTGGGGCGTGGTGCTCGAAGTGGAGTTCCAAGACGCCGCTCACTGGGAAGCTTGGAAAGCCCTTACGGGGACACAGGCTGCCCTCGATGCCGTACCGGACCCACTATCGGGCCTCATCGTGTACCGGGGCAGAGGGGGCAGCAGTGCCGCGCCCTGGCCCCGCCGGCCCCGCCCGCTCGCTGGCAGCGGCTCGGCAGCTCTCCCAGTCCCTTGGGATTGGGAAGCCGACGGGCCCACCCTGCTCCCGTCCGCGCCGCGCCGTCTCATCGCCGGCTCGACCGGTATTGGCCTGGGCCCTGGCATGACCCGAGCGACCAAGCGCGCGGTACGCCCGGCCAGTCGCTAGAGCCCGAAGTCAACCAGCACCGGAGCGTGGTCCGAGGGCAGCTTGCCTTTACGCGCGTTGCGGTCCACCAAAGCCCAGCACAACTTGTTTAGCAGCGGCTGGCTCACCAGCACGAGGTCGATCCGCATGCCGCGATGCCCGTGGAAGTCGCCAGCGCGGTAGTCCCAGTAAGTGAACAGCCCTTCATCAGGCCACAGCTGCCTGAACGCGTCGGCGAGGCCCCATGACATGAGCTGCTCCAAGCTCTCGCGTTCTTCCGGGGTCACATGGGTTGAACCGATGAAAGCTCTCGGGTCCCACACGTCCTTGTCGGACGGCGCCACGTTGAAGTCTCCGCAGACGACGACTTTGTCTTCGGGCGAGGTGACAACGTCCAGGTGGCGGCGCAGCCGCGCCAGCCAGGCCAATTTGTACGCGTAGTGCTCTGAGCCCACCGAGCGGCCGTTTGGCACGTACACGCAGCAGACCCAGACACCGCCGCAGCGCGCCGTCACGAGCCTGGTGTCTCGGTCGGGCTCGCCACCGTCCGCGAAACCCATAACGGGCCCTTCAATACCGACCCGGGACAAGATCGCGACGCCGTTCCACTGGCCCGAACCATGGAACACCGCCTGGTAGCCAAGGGCCTCGAACTGAAGGACAGGAAAGGCGGCGTCAGCAAGCTTGGTCTCCTGGAGGCACAATACGTCGGGCTGCGCGTACTCGAGCCATTGCGGCACGCGCTCCATCCGGGCCTTCAACGAATTCACGTTCCAGGTCGCTACCCGCATCAGTCTGCTCGCCGCTGCACTTGCCTCTCGGGCACCTGTCTCATGACGAACCGCTGGCAGGCATGGCCACGACCTGGAACAGTTCGACCGCCGTCCCCTCCGGCACCCCCGCGCTCCGGGCACCCGCCGACGCCATGTGCCAAAGGCGCCCTTCTAGGTCTACCTCGTGAGCGACCTGGCTTGCGTGGCAACGCAGCGCCGCCACCTTGCGCACAAACGTAGCAGTGATGTCCACGGCCCGGTTTGGGCGTGGCGAGGCCATAAGCCAAAGCTCTGCCACACTGTGGGGCTCCAGGCCCTCTTCGAGCAGCTCCGGGTGGGCAAAAGGGTTGCGCGCGTCAGGGTAAGCAGCGCACACTGCCGCCTCGGCGGCGGCCAAGTGGTCGGGGTGGCTGGCACCAATACGGTCCCAGTTACGCTCAGGAGACTGGCACAAGAGCCTCTCTGGCCGCCACTTGCGGACCACCCTGCTCACGTCGCGCCTGAGCTCGATCGTCGGCGCGAGCTTGCCGTCGGGGTAACCGAGGAAGGTCACCTCGCTCACGCCGACCTCTGCCGCTGCCTGGCGCTGCTCTTCTCGGCGCAGCTTTGCCATGGCGGAGCGGGCCATCGAGCGGTCCGACCCCCCAGCGTCGCCGTCGGTGACCACGCAGTAGGCAACTTCGGCCCCCATAGAGACCCACTTGGCGACCGTCCCGGCCGCTGCGAAGTCGACATCGTCGGGGTGAGCGGTGACCACGAGCACTCGGCAGGGGCCGAGAGGCAAGTGCAGCGGCGAGCA
>JAMDDF010000139.1 GCA_023489205.1 Actinomycetota bacterium
CCAGCGGTGCCCCCGGCAGGGGCGCTCCCCACGCGGGCGGGTTCGCGTTGCCCTCACCACCCCACCCTGAGGGCAGCCCACCTGCGTCACCCCAACCCGGTCCTCGCGGCCAGCCGCTCTCGTCGGACATATCGGCGCAACTCTAACCTGGCGGGGGCACGGCAGTGTTGACTTGAAAACCGGGTCGCGCTCACGGGTGTCTGTAAGGGAGACTGAGGGCATGAGCGATGTGAGGACGAGCAACGGGACGCGGCGCGGGGGCCAAGAGGTGGGAGCAGAAGACCCTTACAAGGGGAAGTGGTCGACGCTGTCCAACACGACGCTCGGGATGCTGATGGCGACGATCGACGCCTCGATCGTGCTCATTTCCCTGCCTGACATCTTCACCGGTATCAAGCTTGACCCTCTCACACCAGGCAACACGAGCTACTTCTTGTGGTTGCTGATGGGCTACATGCTGGTTACAGCCGTACTGGTAGTGAGCTTCGGGCGCCTGGGGGACATGCTCGGGCGCGCCCGGATGTACAACATGGGCTTTGCCATCTTCACCGTCTTCTCGATCATGTTGTCACTCACCTGGATGCACGGTCGAGAGGCCGCTCTCTACATGATCGTCATGCGCATCTTCCAAGGGGTGGGCGGAGCCTTCATCATGGCCAACACCGGCGCCATATTGACCGACGCCTTCCCGCCCAACCAGAGGGGCCTGGCGCTTGGGACCAACCAGGTGGCAGCCATCGCTGGTTCGTTCATCGGGCTGGTGCTCGGCGGAATCCTCGGGCCACTCGACTGGCGCCTGGTCTTCTGGGTTTCCGTCCCAGTCGGCGTCGTAGGCACCATTTGGGGGGTCGTCAACTTGAAGGACAAGGGTGTGCGGAGCCCGGCTAGGGTCGACTGGCTGGGCAACGCCACCTTCGCCATCGGGCTGATAGCCCTCCTGGTCGGGATCGTCTACGGCATTGAGCCCTACGACGGGCACACCATGGGTTGGACGGACCCCTTGGTGCTGGCCGCCCTCATCGGCGGAGCCGCGGTACTGGCTCTGTTCGGATGGATCGAGACCAAGGTCGAGGCGCCGATGTTCATGATCTCGCTGTTCCGCATACGGGCCTTTGCTGCTAGCAATGTCGCAAGCTTGATGGCGGCCCTCGGGCGCGGCGGCCTCATGTTCATCCTCATCATCTGGCTCCAAGGCATCTGGTTGCCCGAGCACGGCTATAGCTTTGCGCACACACCCCTGTGGGCCGGCATATTCATGCTCCCCCTGACCGGAGGCTTCCTCGTGGCGGGCCCCGTCTCGGGCTACCTTTCGGACCACTTCGGAGCGCGTCCGTTCGCCACTGGGGGCATGCTCGCCGCCGCCCTCAGCTTCGGGCTCCTGGAGCTGCTCCCGGTCAATTTCCCATACGGCCTGTTTGCGCTGATCATATTCGTGAACGGGCTAGCAATGGGCCTATTCGCTGCGCCCAACCGGGCCGCGATGATGAACTCGCTACCGCCGGACCAGCGCGGACAAGGTTCGGGCATGGGGGCAACGACGATGAACTCTGCAATGGTGCTGTCCATCGGCATCTTCTTCACGCTAATGATCGTGGGGCTGTCGGCTGACCTGCCCACGTCGCTCTTCAACGGCCTCACGGCCCACGGCGTGGGCGCAGCCGCCGCCCGCAAGGTCGCGGATCTTCCGCCAACTTCGTCGCTTTTTGCCGCCTTCCTTGGCTACAACCCGATCGAGAAGCTCCTCGGCCCGAGTGGCGTGCTCACACACTTGCCGCGCAGCCAGGCCACCTTCCTCACCGGGCGGTCCTTTTTCCCCAAGCTCATAGCAGTACCCTTCGGCCGCGGGCTCCATGAAGCGCTCGACTTCGCCGTTGCCGCGTGCCTTGCCGCCGCCACGGCGAGTGCCATGCTCGGCAAGCGGTCGTCCTACAAACCACGCGAACAACTGGGTACGCCGCCGTCGTCGGGGCCCGCCACGCGAGCTGAGCCGGCGGAGGCGACCTCGCTCCCGCGATAGGCGGCGAGCTCTCAGGACATATCACCAACGCCTCCGTAGGAGCCCGAGCTCCTGGCCGCGCGCTTCCAACGTTCGAACGTAGCCGCTAGACGTTCATGCGCCGAGGGGTCGGGCTCTACCCTCTTCGTCCAACGCACCCCGTCTCGTGGACCAACCGGTATGCCTGCAGCACGGGCACCGAGAAGGGCCGCACCTCGTGCTGAGGCATTCGGGTCGTCGACGACTAGCAGGGTCTTCCCAAGCACGTCGCAGAGCAACTGCCGCCACGCACCGTGAAGGGTGCCGCCCCCCGCTAGGTACGCAAATGGGACTTGGCCGAACTCTGGGAGGCTTTGGGCGGCTTCGGCAATAGAAAACGCTACGCCCTCGAATACCGAGCGAAAGACATCGGCGCGGTCGTGCGCCAATTCGAGGCCGAAAAACCCGGCTCTCGCGGAACTGTCCATCGCCGGCGACCTCGCCCCGGTCAGATGGGGCACGAAGAGGGCGCCGCGAGCGCCCGCTGGCGCGGCGCCAAAAAGCTGGTAGGCCTCTTCCCAGGTGCTTCGGAAAGTCTTGAGCACCCAAGAAAGTGCCACTCCTGCTATCTGCACGGCGGCCAGCGCGTACCACTGGCCCCCGTTTGCCGCGGCGAACACGTGGTAGCGACGCTCCGGGTCAGGGTGAGGGGCGTTGCGCAGGGTGACCACCTGTGCGGCCGAACCAACCGTCACCTGGACGGCTCCGGCGTCCGAGAGGCCCGTGCCGACCAATGAGGCCGCTGTGTCGGAGGCACCGAAGGCAACAGGTGTGCCTGCTGGCAGCCCGAGCAGGGCGGCTGCCCCCTTGGAAAGTGGGCCCGCGAGCGCTCCGGGTTCGCCGAGGGGCGCAAGCAGCGAGGGCCGGAGGCCTAGGCCCGTCACCACGGTCAATGCCCAGGTGTTCGCTGCCAAGTCGAAAAGCAGTGTGCCCGAAGCGTCCGTGGGCTCACTCCCCGCCTCGCCGAGGAGGCGCAGGCGCAACCAGTCCTTGGGCTGAAGGGCCCAGGCCGCTCCCCGGAGGACATCTGGCTCGTGGGACGCCAACCAGTGGAGCAGCGGGCCGGCCATACCAGGCACCAAAGGGTTGCCCAGTACCGACAGCGTCTCGCGAGGAAGCGCGCGGTAGGCCGCCAGGTCTTCCTGCGCGCGCTGGTCGAGCGAGAGCATCGCCGGGCGCAGGGCCTCCCCGTCTGAGCGCGAGAGAACCACCCCGTGCATTTGACCCGACAGGCCGATGGCACCGATGGGTACTTGGGCAGCGCCAAGCGCCCCCTTGACGGCAGCAACCGCGGACTGCCACCAATCCTCGGGGTCCGACTCAGACCAGCCCGGGCGCGGCTCGGAGAGCCTGATGGGGGCCGAAGCGGCACCTAGCTGGGCGCCGCTTTGGTCCAACACGACGGCCTTCGTCGAAGCAGTCCCGATGTCGATGCCAAGCAAGCAGGACCCCATACGCGCGGCTAGCCGGCAGGCCGAGCGCCATGGGGTCTGAGCGCCCCCGCGCTGGCAACTGGTACGGCACCACGGCGCGCCGAGGTCTCCTTCGCCAAACAACCACACGACTCCCGATGGACAAAGACACCGGGAAGCCTGACCCGCCTCGGCTCTGACGTGCCGTCTTTGTCAGCCATGCGCCTAATCAACAGTTCAACGGTCTTGCTCGCTATCTGCGACACCGGTTGGGCAATGACAGTGAGCCGCGGTTGGAACACGTCGGCGAACTCCAAGTCATCGAACGCCGCAACCGCCACGTCCTCGGGCACGCGCAACGACCGCTCGCGAAGTGCCCTGAGGACCCCTATGGTCATGTAGTTGTTACCAGACACCACGGCCGTTGGTGCGTTCCTGCGTTGCAAGAGCTCGCCGAGGGCACGTTGCGCCGGGTCGGCAGCAGATTTCCCTGAGACGACAAGCTCGCGGTCCCGGCTCAACCCCGCCCGCTCAAGCCCGAGCTCGTAACCATGCACCCGTTCCTCGGTCGTGGGCAAGCTCCTAAGCCCGCTAACGAAAGCAATCCGCGTGTGCCCGAGGGCGGCGAGGTGCTCGACCAGGCTGGCCGTCGACTCGACGTTTTCGACTCCCACCTGGTCGAAGCGATCGTCCATGAAGCGGTCGAGGAGCACTGTCGGGACCTGCTCCTCCAAGAGCTTGTCGAGGACCGCTCGCCTATCACCTCCAGCGGGCGCCAGCACCACCCCGTCAACGCGTCGGCTGAGGAGCATATTGACGGCTTCGGCCTCCGACGCTACCTGATCCCGGCTATCCGCAAGCACCGAGCTATAGCCTCGCCTGCGCCCGGCACGGTCTATGGCAGCTACCACCGCCACGAAAAAACGATTCGTAAGCGCTGACATTACGATACCGATCAGATGGGTATCCGACGTCACCAACGAACGGGCCACCCGGTTGGGCAAATAGCCCGTATCCTCGATGACCTTCAACACCCTGTCCCGGGTGTCGGCGTTTACGGGCCGCGTCCCGTTCACCACATGGGACACCGTCGACACCGAAACCCCAGCGCGCTTGGCGACGTCGGCCATGGTAGCCGGCGACTTCACCAAGCCACCCACCCACCTCGTGCCACGTCGCCCATGGCCCGACGCTAGCACAGGAACTCCCGCGTACAAGCGCTTGCGCAAGCGCTTGTACGGCGCTACGATGAGCGGTGTCACATAGGTACTGCTGGCAAGGGGGCAACAACGAGCAGCTGGGGCACTGACGACTCGCCCTCGGCCACCTCGGCCAGGCTGAAGTAGCCTGGCCGTGAAGGGTGCGCCGTCGGGCCAAGGACCGCTCCTTGCCGCGGCCACGAGATCTAAGCGACAAGACGGCACACACCTTTAACAGGTGCCTATTGTCAACTCCACTACACGGGGTCCCGCTTACTCCTCGATGCCACTTGGCTTGCAAGTGCAATCAACAAGCTGACGAGACCGGCCAACAAGCAAATACACACACAACCCAACAGGAGGAAGTCAACTTGGCTCCCAGCATAACTAGGAAGGCCAATAGGTCCGGCGATGGTCCGTCGGAATGCCTGCGGGCAACGCCAGTGCACCGCTACCGGCGCTGGTCCCGCCTCTCAACCGCCGCCATAAGTGCGATTGCCCTTGCCGGCGCCGCCGCCACGCCTGCCGCCGCCGCGCCCGCCAAGCCCGTGATCGGTATGGCGCTCATGACCCTTACGAACCCTTA
>JAMDDF010000100.1 GCA_023489205.1 Actinomycetota bacterium
GCGCTGCCGTTCTCGCCCTTGACCACGGCGCCGACAGCCGTACCCTCCGTTCTGTCCGCCAGCCTCGGTTTTCCACTCTCCGCTAGCATCTGCCACTCGCGTCCGTATCGCTCGACGAGGGCGAGTCGCCGGGTGAACGAGATGCCGGGCAGTCGCGTAAGAACGAACGAGCGCGCGATCCGGATCCGCATCCAGGGATACTCGGATTTTAACCAGTGGTAATGGATCCAACCATCTGCCCGTCCCCCGCCAAAGGCACGAGCTAGCAGCGCCTCCTTCGTGAAGCGAGCGAAAGGCACGTGGTGGTCCACCTCGGCGTCCAGCACCGCCTTGATCCGGTAACCTCCCGCTTTCATCATCAGCCCCAGTAGGACATCCTCCCCTCCCACGCCGACCAGCTTGGGCCCTAGCTCAGTACGAAAGCCTCCGACAGCTCGAAAGGCCGCTGGCTGGACAGCCATGTTGAGCCCAGCAAGAAATGGTCGTTCGGGATCCATGGCAACGGACGTATCGACGTAGAAACCGAGGTACGAGCGGGGGACGCGGGCGTCGGTAACGACATGGACGCCACCCACAGTCGCTTCGGCGTCCTTCGCAAGGATAGGGCGAACTATGGCTTCCAGCCATCCGGGGCGCGGAGTGACGTCGTCGTCTAGCATAGCGACCGCCTCAACCTCCCCGGCAGCCTCCACGCCCGCATTCCGGGCTCGAGCGGCACCCGTTTCGTTAAGATATAGGTAGCGAGCGTGATAACATTCCGCCACGTCGCGCGCCTCGCTGGTGCCGTTTTCGACGACGAAGGTGGTTACGTTCCAACCGGGAGGCGCTTCCAGGCGAGCGAGGCAGGTTCGCAGATGCTGGACTCGGCCGTGCGTAGGGATGACTACGCTTACGTTCGGTATCACCACTAAAAGGCTATCATACAGCTGCACCGGTCGCTCAACGTGCCCCGCACTACGAGGAAACCACGTAGCTTGCACCTGATTTCCCCCTAAGACGGTGCGGCTCTTTTCGAGGCAAAGGCCCATAGGGCGACCGAAATCACCTTGCCGCGCTAGCCGACTGCGTCGGCTCGCTCCTGTTCCCGTGAGCGGTGCCGGCACCAATAAGCATCGAAGTTGCCGTTGGACCTGAGCGCTCGTAGCTTCAGCACCCCTTCTGACCTGTCTACGGACTACCTGCCCCCCTAGTCCCCGGACGCCCGTGGGTCGGGTGCCGACCTCTGGCGGTCTGCTTCGGCGAGGTCACCAACCGGACGAGAACGCACGCCGGCGCCTGGAGGCCGCTCTCAGGGGCATCGCAGCTCCGGCGTGCTCGGGCCGCCCCCACCCGCCGGCCCGAGGACGAAGTAGGAATGCTGCCCAGAGGGAGGCACGGCATTTGGGCCTGGCCGGTTGTGGCCGGGAACCTGTAGCTTCGGCGCGGCTAACAAGGACGAGCTTGGCCGTGCGCGACACCACGCACCACCAGTTGCTCAGGCTCGGGGAGCCCTGGCGCGTTTAACCGGGTGCCCAAGCTGGTCGGCGTGGACGAGAAGGCGGCACGGAAGGTCCAGTGGGCATGGCACACAGGATAAGGCGGAGTCAATTCGCCCCATACTACACAATTACGAAACGACGGAAGAGACCTCAACTCGTGGCGGTCCTCGGCCGACACTCTTTGAGTGCGACCTGCTGGGTCCCTGTCCTCCACGCCGCTAGATGGGACATCGACAACAGCTCGTCGAATCCGGTGGATGCCTCTGGCGAAAGTGCTAGCTACGATTTGTGCAGTGACCGCTGTCACTATTGTAGCTATACACGCACACGCCTCGCAGCCACTATCTATTGTCCCCGGACCTGGTGGCGGCGTTCCCGCGCCCTCCGCATCGGCAGTAACCCCTACCTGTGGCCTCCCGGACGCGGCCACTTCGCTGGTCCCGGCACCCACGCTCCCAACAGACCCTGTCACGGTAGTCGCGGGCACCTTTGCGGTGTACGGCTTTTACGTCACCTCACAGAATATCTATGTCTTCAACGGCACTGACATCGACATCTACACCTTGAACGGGACGAGCGTCTCCTCCTTTCAGCTACCAGCCGCCTTCACCGGCAACATCGCAGGTGCTGACAGCGGCCCCTTCGTTGACCCCTCTGGCAACATTTGGATGGGCAGCTATTACGGCGATGAAATCGCCGAGTTTTCACCTACTGGCCAGGTTATCTGGTCAAGTTCAGCCTACCCAAATTCGAATCTTTTTGCATTCACGTCGTCCTCTGGGTACCGACTTGGCATCACACAGGCCGGCAGTTCCACCACCCAATTGCTGGACGACTCTGGCATGGACGTGGGGACGTTGCCAATTGTGTTACAGGGGTATGTGTCGCAGGATCCCAGTGGCAACCTGTTGGTGTCTAGCGCCGGCTACGTCAGTGCGTACAACCTGTCCGGCAACCTTTTGTGGAAATATGGCTCGTCACTAACAGCGGGAGCAGCATCGTACTCTGGCGCCCCCTACCACTTCTACTACCAGGGTGAGGCCCTTGAACCTGTCGCCGGCGGCCCGGTATACACGCTTGACCCGCTGAGCACGATAGAGGAGACGAGTACTGAAGGGTACCTAGAGGCCACGACAACTCTGAACAGCGCGCTGCATATGTCGGGCGGAGAAGCGTTCCTCGTAAACGGCACCCTGTACTTCCCAGGAGGAGCACCCTTTAGCTCGAACGAGAACATCTCGTCCATACCGTTCAGCACTCTGCAGCAGTACTTGGCGTCTTCCTCGCCTGTCGATTCGCTTGGCTGGGGCGCTGGCATCACTTCCGGCTCTCCTGGCGCCAGAGTGACCGGCAACTACTTTCCCTATGGGACGACCCCCTCCTTCTACGCTAGCTTCGAACCGTCGTGGGCGTCGGATGCCTCTCACCTGCAACTGTCGTACTCAGTCTGGAGCGACACCGATGTTCAGCAGGGCACTTACCCGGCGCCTACCACAGTAGACCTGCCGACTTCGGCCAACGACCTAGCGGACATGACGCTCAATATCCCGTCAGTCGACGATGCCCCCGGGCCCTACCAACTCCAAGCCGAGTTATGGGACGACTCAACCTCACCCCCCAGCCTGCTCGGGGCAACTTGCGCTCCCTTCTCCGTGGGTGCGCCTGGCAACAGACTCAACTTCAGTACCCTTCCGTCGGGCATTGGCTATGGTGGCCCGACGGACCCTCGCGGCGTAGCCTTGAACAGCCAACTTGGCCTCAACGGCTTCAGAGGCCGGAGTTTCGACTGGGGCATCTTCCTCCCCGACTGCACAAGCACAGATCCAACACTCAGCACCTGCGGTCCATCAGCCTTGGCTTTTACTGATGCGCCTCAATCGTACTTCCAAGCCGCGTACCTTGCCACACAAGACGGCGTGACATATTGGGTACAAGTAAGCGACGGTGACGCCCTGTCAAAAGCGCTAGTTCAGAACGGATGGTGGGGAGAAGACGTCGAGGCTATAGTCAAGTACTATAGCAGCGTCTCTAATTGCACCATAGGCCAATGTGCACCGGTGACGGCTTGGGAAGCCTGGAACGAGGCCAATAACACATACAGTTCCAATGGGCAGGCCTACGAGCAGCAAGTGCTCGTACCGTTTTACGATGCAGTGAAAGGCGCAGCGCCCTCCGACACGGTGATAGGAGGTTCAAGCCTCGGCGTCGCCACCGGCTGGTGGCAGCAGGTGGTAGCCGCCGGCGGATTAGCCTACATGGACGTCGCTGGTGTCCACCCATATACAGGGAACAACGACTCTTGGGACGAGGATGGCACTGTCGCAGCCGTACAGCAACTGCAGACAATCCTTGGCACAACCCCTGTCTGGTTCACCGAAGTTGGCTGGTGGTCCAATGGCCCCTACAATTTCGTCGGCCAAGCCGATTCGGCTGCGACCGCAATGGTCTGGATGAAGTACCTCGGCACCCCTGTTTGGAACTACTATTTCGACGAAGGCGGATGGGGCAACTACGGCGTGTCCTTTTCTCTGATCCAGGCTACTGGAAGCGACGACTACGTCAAACCTTCGGCCCTAGCGGTCATGGAGGCGGCGCAGCAACTGCAAGGCCGCGCATATGTCTCGAGTCCCTCGGTTGGCATACCGCTCGCTCACGAAATGCTCTTCGGCCCCTCGTCCAACGGTGGCGAGGATCTGGCTACCGTGTGGACGGAGGGGCTTTCGACAACGGCACAGCTCGAGCTGACAGCACCGGCGGGGACCATCAACCTCACCGTAACGAACCAGTGGGGCGGGTCCTCCTCGTACGAACTTTCTCCTGGCCAGGAGTATGTGCTTCCCATCTCACCGGAAGTGACGTACCTCTCTTACCCCGACGGGGATCAACTGTCCATCAGCGCTATAGAGCCCTACGGCACAGACCTCGCCCTGGGCGGCACCGCGTCGGCATCGTCCTCGGCGCCGGGCTGCAGTGCGTCCCAAGCCATCAACGGCAATCTGGTCGGGGGATGGGAACCATCGGGCACAGACGCCAACCCTACGATCACGGTCCAACTGGCCGCGCCCGCCACCATCGACCGAGTCCTTGTGGACAACCATTCGATCGGCAGCATCGTGGGCAGCCCGCGCGACTTCAACGTGTACATTGAACTGCCCGACGGCTCATGGGAACAGGTGGGGTCGGTGATGGGAGAATTCTACGACCACGCAGTTGAGGTCATGTTCTCGCCGACCCAGGCGCAAGCGGTCCGGATTTCGGTCGAGGACGCCAACTACGGCGGCTATGCCGGGGGCGGCATTCCCTCCTTTTGGCCCAGTTCGGAAACCCTCGTCATGCAGATCCACGCCATCGAGGTATACGCCGCGTCGAGTGCTTCTGACCCCTCTGAACTCCCAGGAACGCCCTCCGTGGCAACAACGACCACAACCAGCCCGGGAGCCACGACTACCACCGTCCCAGTCCCGACGACCATGGTGAGTGGTCCCTCACCCGTCCCAACGGCTCCCATAACCAGCCCGAACGAGGCGATCGGCCCAGTGGGCGGAATGCCTGGACCTGCACCGAGTGGTGCCACAGGACCAACTTCAACAGCATCAGCCCCGCCGGTGACTGCCACTCCGCCGGCTACTCTCCCACTCCCCAATGGGCCGCTATCTGCCCCTTCGCATGGCCCGGGCGCCACCCCTGACGGCAAGGGCTACTGGCTGGCCGCGGCCGGCGGTGGGGTCTACGCCTTCGGCGACGCCCGGGAC
>JAMDDF010000028.1:0-3338 GCA_023489205.1 Actinomycetota bacterium
CAGGGTGCCGGCGCCCATCGAGCCGCGGCGCCCATCGAGCCGCGGCGCCCATCGGGCCGCGGCGCCCATCGGGCCTCCCGTCCATGGGGCCAGCGGCCATCGGGCCAATGGCGGCGAGCACTATCCTTTAGCAGGTGGAGATGGACTTGCTGCAGGGGCCCGAGCGCGCGTCCGGCTCAGCGGAAGCCGCTGCCTTGGAAGTGAGGCGGGTTTCCAAGGCCTTCGTCGGGCGAGCAGGACAAGCCACTCTCGCGCTTCGCGACGTGGACCTAAGCGTAGAGAGAGGGACCTTCGTCTCCCTGATCGGGCCGTCGGGCTGCGGTAAGTCGACCCTGCTCCGGATCTTCGGTGGCCTCGAGCAACCAAGCAGCGGCGAGATGCGCTCGGCTAGCGAGCAGCAGCGCGGGGGCTTGCCATCGGTCGCATTTGTGTTCCAGGACTATGGGCTCTTCCCCTGGTTGAGCGTGGTCGACAACGTCGCCTTCGGCCTCCGCATGGCCGGGGTGGGCAAGCGCGAGCGCCGCGACCGGGCCAGGACGTGGCTGGCAAGGATGGGGCTCGCGGGTTTCGAGCGCTCGTACCCCGAGCAGCTGTCGGGGGGTATGCGCCAGCGCCTTTCGCTCGCCCGCGCCTTTGTTACCGACCCCGACGTGCTCCTCATGGACGAGCCAATGGCCGCCCTGGATGCCCAGACCCGCCTTCTCCTCCAAGAGGACCTGCTCAAGTTGTGGGAAGAGACGAGGAAGACCGTCGTATTGGTCACGCACTCCCTCGATGAGGCGCTCCTCCTTGGCGACCGCGTCGTCGTTATGACTGCGCGCCCCGGCAGAATCAAGCTCGACCTCCCCGTCCCGCTCCCACGCCCACGCACCACAAGCTCCGCCACCGGGGTCGCATTCTCACGCATGAAGGCTGACTTGTGGGCCGCACTGCGCGACGAGGTGGAAAGGTCGCTCGAGCACTCATGACCCCGCTAGGGACGACCGAGGCAATCGAAGGGACCGAAGGGGACGGCGCTGTCGTCGCTGCCGTCGCCCTGCTTCGCTCGGCGGAGCGCCGAAAGCGCCGCATCGACCTCTCCCTGGCAGTCGCGACACCCTTAAGCCTCCTCGCCCTCTGGCAGGTTGCGGCCGACCTTCACTGGGTCGACCCGCGTATCTTCACCCCGCCGCTACAGATAGCCCGCTCCGCCGGCCAGCTCATCTCTTCGGGAACGCTCCCGAGCGACCTGGTCGCTACGCTGGCGCGGCTCGCGGTGGGCTTTGCCATCGGTGCCGCTGGTGGGACGGCCGTCGGCTTGCTCCTCGGCGTCGTAAGACCGCTTCGTGCTGCCCTCTCTCCCCTCTTCACGGCGCTCTACGCGATCCCCCAAATCGCCTTACTGCCGCTCTTGCTGGTGATCTTCGGAATCGGCGAGACCGCCAAGGTGCTCACGGTCGTAGCAGTGACCTTCTTTGTCCTGGAGATCAATGCACTCTCAGCGGTCAGGCATTTCGACCCGCGCTTGGTCGAAGCCGGGAGAGCTTACGGCGCCACTCGCGCGAAGATGTTCCTGCACGTGCTGCTACCGGGGTCCTTGCCAGCGATCTTCACAGGCCTTCGGGTGGCGATCGCTCTCGGCCTCGTAGTCATTACCGCCACTGAGTTCGTCGCCTCCAACAACGGGCTCGGTTTTTTGGTCTGGAACTCCTGGCAGCTCTTCGAGCCCGACCAGATGTACGTGGGGATGGCGACGATAGCGCTCTTGGGCGTCGCCCTGACTGGCGTCATCGTAGCCATGGAGCGTGTCGCCGTCCCCTGGGCCCACCGCCGGCACCGCTGAGCGGGCTCGCGCTAAGCTCCAACCCCACAAGCAGCCAACCGGCACGGGAGGGGACGTGGGCACACCAGCCAGCGTGTCGCGCCGGCCGATCAACTCGGAGGAACATCTGATGAGCCCTGTCACTGAACTTGCCCAACAAACCGGCAAAGCGCGCAAAAGCTGGCGCCGCTTGGCGCCTCGGGCCTCTGCCGCGGCAGCGTTCGCCAGCGTCTTGGTCGTAGGTGCCCAAGCCCCCGTCTTCGCCAGCCCGGTCCTCGCCAATCAGGCGAAGGCAGGGGTTGCCAGCAAAAAGGGCAAGGCGCTGTCGACCGTGACCGTTGCGTACGTCCCCCTTCCCCTCTTCGAGCCCATCTTCATAGCCATGCACAACGGCTACTTCGCCCAGCGAGGGATCTCGGTAAAGCTCACAGTCGTTGCCTCTGGCCAGAGCGCCACCGTGCTGGCCGCAACCAACAAGGTACAAGTGGTGCTCGGGGGCTTCTCCGCGGGACTGTTCAACGCCGTGCACCAAGGGCTTGATTTCAAGGTGGTCGGCTCGATGGCAGAGGAGGCCCCCGGCACCCCTGCGAACGGCCTTGTCGTTTCCAAGTCGCTCAAGGCCTCGGGCAAAGTGACAAACCCTGGCGAGTTGAAGGGCATGAAGATCGGCGTCGACGGCGGCGCCGGCTCAACGGGCGCGTACCTAACGGCCATAGCGCTCGCCCCCTACCACGTGAAGTTGAGCCAGGTGACCCTCGTCAACTTGAACTTCCCGGAGATGCAAAATGCACTGAAAACTGGGGCAGTCGCGGCGGCGTACATGTCGACCCCGTTTTTGGGGGCTGCCCTCTTGTCGGGTGCGGGGGCGCTGCTTTCGGGCGCACCGGTCGGAGTTGCGGCCACGGGCATCATCTATGGCGGGACCTTTGCCCGTTCGCCCGAAGCCCAGCCGTTTTTCGATGCCCTCGCCGAAGGTGCCAAACAGCTGAAGGGTGCTGCAGCAAATTCTCACGCCAACCTTGCCATTGTCGCCAAGGCAACGGGTGAGAGCCTCTCGCTCCTAGAGTCCGAACCACGAAACGTCTTCAGCCCCAACCTGGCGCCGCCGGTGGCGACCCTGTCGCACATGCAGGACGTGTTCCTCTCTGCTGGCGACCTGAGCTACAGCTCTGCCATCCCGACCTCTAAGTACGTGGACACGACCTTCTCTAAGAAGGCCGGCTGACGGCGCGCTAGGGCGGCGCGCCGTCCCGGCACTAGAGCGCCTTACATTTCAACGACTAAGGGCTCGCCAATCCTGTTGCCCGCGTCAACGTGCTCACCCGCCGCGCTCAAGTCGGCCGCCGGGGCCGGGCGGTTGGCGAGCACGACGCGGGGCACGAGGCTGCCGAGGGCTGCGGCAACCACGCAAAGCCCAGCCCCGACCAGGTATACCCGGTCGTAACCCAAGGTGAGCGCACGGTCACGCAGGGCCTGCGACACCGGGTTGGCGCCGGCGAGCAACTGGTTGGCGCGAGAAGCCGCAAGCGTCGACATG
>JAMDDF010000028.1:3348-5193 GCA_023489205.1 Actinomycetota bacterium
AGAGGAACGGCCCGAGGATGTCGGCAAAGTAGCCCGACCCCGGACGGAGCTGTGCGATCCAGACGAGGCCACCAGCGGCGACCAAGGGCCCGATGCCCAGGATCCGCCTCGGCCCGGTCCGCCGGACGATACGGGCAACACTTAGCGAGGTCGCCATCGTGATCAGTGCCTGGGGTAGGAAGGAGACCCCGGCCCTGAGGGCGCCATAGCCGTTCACCTGCTGGAGGTAGAGCGACTGGAAGAAAAACGCCCCGAACAATACTGCCCCCACCATTGCAGCCACTCCGTTGGCGGCCGACAGGGAGCGGTTGGCAAAGATCCGGAGCGGCATGAGCGGGTTCGACGCAAAGCGTGCCTCCACCGCCACGAACGTGGCGAGCAGGACGGCCGCCGCCAGCAAAACTCCGATGGTCCGCGCCGACCCCCAAGGGTAGGTGTCGGTGCTGACTATCCCATAGGCGAGCACGGTAACTCCCGTGGTCCCGGTCAGGGTCCCGACCAAGTCGAGGTCGCGGACCCTCACGGTGCCGCGGCCGGCAGCGGGTCGCAAGGCTTGGCTGGCGAGCACTAAGAGCGCGATACCGATCGGCACGTTGACGAAGAGGACCGCACGCCAGCTCACGAGCTGGGTAAGCACACCGCCCAAGAGGACGCCTGCCGCGGCCCCGCTAGCTGCAGTTGCCGACCAAGCCCCTAGCGCCCTGGCGCGGGCCTGCGCGTCGGTGTAGGTGGTGGTGAGGAGGCTGAGGGTGGCTGGGGCAAGTACGGCACCACCGAGGCCCTGTAAGGCTCGTGCTGCGATGAGCTCGGTGCCGCTCTGGGCGACCCCGCCTACCAGGCTCGCAAGGGTGAAAAGAACAAGGCCTGACAGGAAAACCCGCTTGCGGCCAAGCAGGTCAGCGGCCCTACCGCCCCAGAGGAGGAAGCCGGCGAAGGTAAGCGCGTAAGCGTTTACGACCCACTGCTGGCCGTCAACAGAGAGCCCCAGGCTGTGGCGCATGGAAGGAAGTGCAATGTTGACAATAGAGAAGTCGAGGACGACCATGAACTGGGCCACGCAACAGACAACAAGCACAACCCAATCGGGGAGGTATCGAGTACGGGTCATGCACCGACGATACCGGATTGCTTTACTTAGGTGAACGAAAATTTTTGGTGAACTTCAGTAACTGGGCTTACGCAGGACCTTCGCCCGCGCGACCACCGGCGGCGGCCTCGGTCAGCTTGGCCATCAGGTCCCGGAGTTGGCGCTGCTCGTCAGCGCTCAAGGCCTTGAAGGCCGCGGGCGGATCCCACAGGATGTCTTCGGCCCGCTTCGCCACGACAAGGCCCTCAGAAGTGGGCACCACTACCTTCACTCGACGGTCTCTCGGGTGAGCTTGGCGCTCCACGAGGCCCCGCTGCTCCAGGCTGTCCACGACGCTCGTGACATAGGAAGCCTCGCAGCCCATCGAGAGGGCGAGGTCGTTCATGCTGGCCCCTTCGTGGCCCGTAGCGCGGAAGAGGGCCTTCAAGTGACCGAACGGCATGCCAAGCTCGGCACTCAGGTCGCGCTTTCGCTGCTCGTTGTCGTGCATGACCAACGAGTGCATGGCCTTCCAGGCCTGCGACGAGGGGTCCTTTTCCTTCACTGAGATTAATAGTACAGCGCCCGAACAGGTTGGCGCAGGTACCGGCGACGCACGCCACGCCCTATCCTCGGACTCGTGGGACACCGCTCACAACAAGGAGCCCCAGGCCACCAGTTCCCCAAGGACCGCGCCTCTGGAGACCGGCCCTCTCGGGACGGGACGAGGGTCTGCTCGCGCCTCGCCCCTTTCGGCACGACGATCTTCGCCGAGATGT
>JAMDDF010000010.1:0-4657 GCA_023489205.1 Actinomycetota bacterium
CGGCGATTGTAATGGGTGCCGGGATGGTTTGCGTGTCAGCAGCGAGCTCGGCTGCCGCTGGCGCTCCCGTTGGACCAGTAAAAGCCACCATAACTATCGCTGCGGTAGGCTCTATTGACGGTACATCATTTTTCACGGCACTACACAACGGGATATTCCGTCAATGGGGCTTGGACGCCAAGATTATCGTCGAGCCGACAGGCGTTGAGGTCATGAACGAGGTGGCGTCCGGTGCAGCGGAGTTCGGCGACGTGGGTGCCGACCCGTTACTCACGAGCGTCGCGAAAGGTTTGCCTCTCAGGATCATCGCCGACAACCACGGTACGGCTACACTCTCGTACTATGCCGAGAACCAGGCCATTGTGGCTGGCCCAGGTACCGGGATCACCGACATCGCAAGCCTAAAAGGCAAGAAGATCGGAGTGGCGCTCAATACTGACGCCGTTGGTTACCTACAAAGCCTTTTGGAGCAGAACCACCTCAGCCTGAGCAACGTGACCTTGGTCAATATGACGCCGGCGGACGGAGTGACGGCTCTTGCCCGTAAATCCGTGGATGCCATCGCGACGTTCGAGCCTTGGCCCTCGGCGGCCCTGCTGGAGGTCAAGGGGTCGAGGGTCGTGATCGAGGGCCACTCAAAAACCTGGTACGACCCGGGGGTAATAGTGTCAAGTGAGTCGTACCTTTCGGCGCACCCGGCTGTTGCCGAGGCGTTTTTGGCGGCCGTCGCCCAGTCGGAGAAGTATGTACGGTCTCATCTGAGCGAGGGAGCGATGATTGCAACGCAATGGATCACTGGCCTAAAGCCGGCGGTGGCGACGCGCGCGATCCACTACGTCACCTTCGACATGAGGATGTCTAAGTTGGTGGTCAATGGGCTGCAAGGCTATATGGTGCCCTTCTTGGAGAAGACGGGCGCCATTTCGGGGAAGTTCAATGTTTCGAGCGCCATGGACACTAGTTTTATGGTTGCCGTTCAAAAGGCCCGGCCGCAGTTCTTTACCGGGCTTCCCCCGATACCAAGTGGCGACGTGCTCCCCTAGCCGCCCCCACTTGTGGGCGCGGCTGGGCCCGTGGAGGGTGCCGGTCGTCACGACGGTGGCCATCGGGCTGCTCCTCGGTGGACAGTCGCTTGCCGAGTCCGTTTATGGAGCCGCGCGGATCCCTCCGGGTGTGTCCGCGGAGGTGGCCAAGTCGGGTTCAGCGAATATTGCTGTGCACCTTAGTTTTACACCGGAGAGCTTCAACCTGACATATCTCTCCTCGATGGGGAACATTGCTCAAACCTCCGGGGACACGATCTACATGGCGGACGTGAGTGGGGCAGCTATCCGGGCAATAGCCGGTCAGTACTGGGTCGCGGGGGTGAGCGCTTGGCATCAGCACTAAGTGGTGCGGGACGTAGCTACCGGCACGATTCGCTCGCAGCGACCCCCGACAAGTGCACGCTAGGGCGTGTCGAAGTCAAGGAGGTGTGCCACGAGTACTTGAGCCCTACCGACAAGACCCCGGTCGCGGCGTTGGGTCCCGTGAGCCTTCAAGTGAGTGCTGGAGAGTTCCTTTGTCTGCTCGGGCCCTCGGGTTGTGGTAAGTCGACCCTGCTCATGATCATCGCCGGGCTGTTCAACCCTACGGCCGGAACCGTGGTCGTCGACGGCGTCGCCGTTACAGGCCCGAGCCGTGAGCGCGGCGTGGTGTTTCAAGACTACGCGCTCCTTCCCTGGAAGACGGTCCGTTCCAATGTGGCTCTTGGTCCGCGCTTGGCTGGTGCTTCGCGACGGGAAGCAAACCAGGTTGCCGATGAATTTCTTGAGCTCGTTGGCATGCCTCAGGCAGGTGACCGGTACCCTCACGAGCTCTCTGGGGGGATGCGCCAGCGAGCTGCCGTTGCTCGCACTTTGGCGGCGAAGCCCAAGGTGTTGTTGATGGACGAGCCGTTCGCCGCTGTGGACGCGCAGACACGCGGGGTCTTACAGGAGGAGCTCATCGGGATCTGGGCCAGGACGGCCCAAACGGTCGTGTTCGTTACGCACTCGGTGGAGGAAGCAGCCCTGTTGGCGGACCGTGTTGTCGTGATGTCGACTGGACCGGGACGGGTGCAGGAAGAGTTCCCAGTCACGCTGCCCCACGAGGACCGCTTCAGCCGGGAGTCGGCAACCCGCGTCGCCGAAGTGGCTGCTTCATTACTCGCTTCGGTGAGAACGGCGCAACCGCGACGGCCTAGGAGAGGGGGCTCATGGTCGGGCTAGGGACCGCGTCGTTGCCGCGGGCTAGTACTGGGAGCTCCCGTTATGCCCAGCTCTTTGGCCGAGCTGGCAGCGTGGTCAAGTTGGTGCTCCCTTTCGTGTTCGTGCTGGCCATCTGGCAAGCTTCGGCCTTAGCCTTCGGCCTGTCCAACTACCTGTATCCGCGGCCCGCATTGGTACTCAGGACCTTCGGGGTGCTGGTCGCCCATGGGATCCTCCTCTCTTATACAGAGACGAGCATGTGGAGATGGTTTGTGGGTGTTGGCGTCGGCACGGCTGTAGCTATACCTGTGGCACTTGCCTTCTCGTTTTATCGGCCGCTCGCGCGCATGATGTTCCCACTAATCAACTTCTTCACGGCGATCGTCGAGCTGGCATGGATCCCGCTGTTTGTCCTTTGGTTCGGCTATGGCTTCAAGGTGATTGTCCTCAGTATTGGTTACGTGACATTCTTTCCGGTGCTGGCAAATACAATGTCTGGCATAGGCCAGATCCCGAAAGTGAGCGTCCAAGCCGCACAGACCCTGGGCGCGAACCGCTTGCAAGTGGCGCTGCACGTATTGCTGCCCGGGAGCCTTCCCGGTACGGTTACCGGGGTCCGCACCGGCGCCGGGTACGGGTTCAGGTCGCTCATCGGGGCCGAGATGATCGCTGCCCAGAGCGGGCTCGGCTACATGATCTTCGAGAGCAGGGCCAACCAGCTTACCCAGCGCACCGTAGCCGGGATGATAACTATCGGGGTGCTATGGCTCCTGGTAGACCGTCTGTA
The DNA here is from genome assembly GCA_023489205.1 of Actinomycetota bacterium. The sequence goes on from JAMDDF010000010.1 coordinate 3,016, forward strand.
CCTGCGGTCCATCGAAAGGGCGACTGTCGAGCGCTGGGGCTTGGTGAGGAAAGCACGTTGAACACCTCTGAGCGCCCCAAGGCCTCGCTTCGCCCGAGCACGTTTGCCCGTCGCGCGGTCCTGCGCCCAGGACTGGTGCCGGTCGCGGTCGTATTGGGTATGTGGGCCCTCCTCCCCTCCCTAGACCATCTCCCCGTTTACAAGCTGCCACACTTGGCACAGGTAGCCTCTGAGCTGTGGCACCTGGCAGTCACCGGCGCGATCTTCAATGCCTTGGGCGACAGCCTGAGCAGGCTGGCCATAGCTTTTGTCATCGGGGCGACCCTTGGTGTCGCTGTAGGGGTAGCCGTTGCGCTGAGCCGGGCCCTAAACGACTTCCTGATGCCGCTCATTGCGTTTTTCAACGCTATTGCCGGCATCGCATGGATCCCTCTCGCTATAGTGTGGTTCGGCTTTGGCAGCGGGCCGGTCCTCTTCGTCATAGCCAACAATGTATTTTTTATTGTGCTTTACAACACCCTCCTTGGGGCAGAAAGGATCCCGCCCGTGATGTACGACGCGGTGCGCACCCTTGGGGGCGATAGGCGCCGGACGATCGTGCGCGAGGTGCTGGTACCGGGGGCGATGGTGGGCGTGCTTGGAGGCCTGCGTACCGGTCTCGCGTTTGCGTGGCGGGCGCTCGTGGCTGTGGAGATGATCGCGGCGAGCAATGGCCTAGGGTTTATGAGCATTCAGGCCTCTCGAGTCTTCGACGGCTCGACCGTTGTGTCTGTCATCTTGGTGATTGGCACCGTGTGGGTCTTGATGGACAGGTTGCTCCTCCGGCCCGTCGAGGCCTTGACCGTCCGGAGGTGGGGCATGTTGGGCGGGGCTGACTTGTGAGGCTTGCCCAGGTGTCGGCTCGCCCAGGTGTCGGCTCGCAAAGGAGGCGGTTATGGACTTAGCCGATTACGTTGACCGGATTTGGGACGGCAGGCTGTCGGTCGAGGAGTACCACACCGGCAGCCCCCGCGAAGAGGAGAACGCCGCTCGCCTGCACGCCGACGGCCTGAGCACAGTGGCCGAGGGGGTGGCCTTTTGGCCAGCCCGGAGCAACGTGGTTGTTTTCGAGACTGGCGAAGGGCTTGTCCTCATCGACTCCGGCGAGAAGCGGACCTGGCCCCTTTTCTGGGAGCACTTGCGACGCTGGTCAGACCTGCCGGTGGAGACCGTGGTCCTCACCCACGGTCACCCCGATCACACCGGGGGCCTCTGGGGCTTGGACGAGGAAGCCGAAAGGGCGGGACGGCCGAAACCTCACGTAATTGCCCATGAGGCGGTGCCATGGAGGTTTCAGAAGTACGAGAGGAGCTTCGAGTACAACGCTATTGTCAACCGTCGCCAGTTCCAGGACCCAACAATTACTTGGCCCGCCCAGTACCGGTACCCCGACGAGACGTACTGCAGCCATTTTGAGCTGCGGCGCGCTGAGACGGTATTTGAGCTGCGGCACGGACGCGGCGAGACTGACGACGCGACATGGGTATTCTTGCCGGGACAAAAGATCCTTTGTTGCGGCGACTTTTTTATGTGGGTAGCTCCGAACGCTGGAAACCCGCAGAAGTCTCAAAGATATGTAGGGGGGCCATGCGCATGTCGTCTT
>JAMDDF010000010.1:4667-5191 GCA_023489205.1 Actinomycetota bacterium
GCCTGGAGCGGCAGACCTTGAAGCTGATGAACGAGGGTGCGAGCTTGGATGAGGTGCTTGCGGTGGTGAGAGCGCCAGAGGACTTGCTGACGAGGCCCTACCTCAGGCCCGTCTTCGATGATTCGGAGTTTTTGGTCCGTAACGTTTGGCGGTTTTATGGCGGCTGGTACGATGGCAACCCAGCCCGGTTGAAGCCTGCCCGGGATAGGGCGGTAGCCGTTGAGCTGTGCGCTCTGGCCGGTGGCGCGCGAGCTGTCGTTGGGCGAGCCTTGGAGCTTGAGCAGAGTGGTGACCTCAAGCTGGCAACCCACCTCGGCTATCTGGCCGCACTGGCTAGCCCAGACGATGAGTTCGCGATCGAGAGTTGCTCAAGGATACTGGCGAAGCGGGCGGAGGAGGAGCGCTCGAGCATGGCCAGGGCTATCTTTGCAGAGGCGGCTGTGAGAGTTCGCAACCAGCCAGCTGGGTAGCTTATGAGCACCTGGCTGGTTGCTTCGTCACTGGCGAGGGGGTAGATGGCCATG
>JAMDDF010000078.1 GCA_023489205.1 Actinomycetota bacterium
TATCACACAGCGGCGTGGCTGGCAGGGTGGGGCGTTTTTTTCCGGCATACCGACAGCGTTTAGTTACGTGTACCATTTCGGGTTCAATGATATCAACGACACAGTGAAAATGTTGAGCGTAGTAGTCATTGCTATAGCTCTTGTGCCTTTTTTAAAAGCACGACCGGGTGGAGCGCTCAGCGCCTATGTGCTCGCTACGCTGCTCTTGGCCGCTGCCTCCCCGATCGTCAGCTTGACCCCACGGGTTGCCTTGCGAGCCTTCCCGCTGATCGGGGTGGTCGGGGCTCGTGCGCCCAAGGCGCTTTTGCCCCTTTTGGTCGGCTCGTCGGCGTTGGTCATGGCCACACTGGCCACGATGTCGTGGGGGTTGGCGCGGATCCCCTACACGCCATGAGCGTTGCCCCCGCCAAGAGCCCTAGCTGGGCAGACGAAGTGGTCGTCGTCGGGGCAGGGCCAGCTGGGCTTACTGCCGCGTACCAGTTGGCCCGCCATGGGAGGACCTGCACAGTCCTCGAGGCGAGCGAACAGGTCGGGGGGCTCGCCCGCACGATCGAGCGGGACGGGTGGTTGGTAGACCCAGGGGGGCACCGCTTTTTTACCAAGGTTGAGGCTGTCGAAGAAATCTGGCACGAGATCCTTGGGAGCCAAGACTTCATGGTGAGGCCCCGGATGTCGCGTATCTTTTACGGGGGCAAGTACTACGACTACCCGCTTGGGCTGGCCAACGTGGTGAGGAACCTCGGTGCAGCCGAATCGCTGCGTTGCGCAGGCTCTTATGTTTGGGCGCGCCTGTTCCCTCCTCAGGGCCAGGACTGCTTCGAGGGATGGGTGACAGCACGCTTTGGTCGGCGGCTGTACGAGCACTTCTTCAAGTCCTATACAGAGAAGGTTTGGGGGGTGCCAGCTTCGGAGCTGTCGGCGGACTGGGCCGCCCAGCGCATAAGGGGCCTTGACTTTGCCAGTGCGCTGAAAAGGGCGATCTGGCCTAAAGGCTCGCCCGCCACGATAAGGACCTTCGCGGACCGCTTCGAGTACCCTCGGCTCGGCCCGGGGATGATGTGGGAAGCCTGCAGGGCCAAGGTCGAAGCCGCTGGTTGCCAGGTGCTCACCGCCACCGAGGTGGTTGGCGTGCTGAGGCAAGGCCGCCGGGCGGTGGAGGTGGTCGCTCAAGCTGGTCCCCTCATGCGCCACTACCGAGCGAGCGCGCTGATCTCGTCGATGCCGCTCCCATGCTTGGTGAAAGCGCTTGTGCCTCCGCCGCCAGAGGGAGTCCTTGCCGCCGCTGACGCACTGGCCTACCGGGACCATCTGACGGTGGTCCTCGTGGTCCCCGAAGAGGGCAGCTTCCCTGACAACTGGGTATACGTGCACGACCCCGCAGTTCGTGTCGGCCGGGTCCAAAACTTCGGGCGCTGGTCGCCCTGGATGCTAAAGGGTGGGCGCACCACTCTTGGGCTCGAGTACTTTGTCTCCCAAAAGGACACGATGTGGTCCCTTCCCGACGAGGAGCTGGTGGCCGAGGCCAAGCGTGAGGTAGGCCTCATCGGCTTGGTTGACCCCGGGGTCGTCGAAGCCGGCTTTGTGGTGCGCACGCCGGGTGCGTACCCCTACTACGATGCCGGTTACAAGGCAAATGTCAGTATCGTCCGGGGCTGGCTCGAGGACAACGTCCCCAACGTCCAGCCCGTGGGGCGCAGTGGCATGCACCGTTATAACAACCAAGACCACTCGATGTACACCGCCATGCTCGCGGTGGATAACTTGTTGGGTGCCGCGCACGACGTATGGTCAGCCAGCGTCGAGGAGGGGTACCAGGAGGAGATGAAGTCTGGCATGAGCCCGGTCAAGGCGAACACGCCCTTGGGGCTGGCAGGCAGGGCTAGCCCTGAGCGACGCCGCACGCCTGGGGACGGCGGCGGCCGCGACGCGCCGGTGCTGCCCTCGGCGCGCTCTTGGGGCAAGAGATGACCAGGAAGGTCTGGTACTGCCCGTTTTGCGGGTACGAGGTAAATGCCCGAGGTCGCTGCCATAGCTGCGGGGAGAAGCTCGTTGCCTCTCCGCTCGCAGAGCTTGAGTCTGGCCCTGAGGACGACGAGGTCGGCTACAGGCTCGACCAGTGGGACGACGCCACACGAGGCAGGCTCATCCAGCTGCTCATCTCGGCCGGCGTATTGCACCGTTTCGAGGACGAGGAGCTTGTCGTGCTGGCCACAGACGAGGCGCGCGTGGACCGCCTCGTCCAGCGTGCCAGCGGTGCCGACGAAGAGGACGAAGACCTAACCGAGGGAGCCGGCGCGTCCAAGGCCCTAGCGGCTGGTGACCGGGCCACTTCGTTGGAGCTGTACCAAGCGGCAAAGCACCTGCGTGAGGACCCGACTGACATGCAGGCTGACGCGGCCTTGGCCGAAGCCTCCGCTGCTGTGTTCGCCGTCGACTACCTGCCTGACCTGGACGAAGCGCACATGGCGGCTGTGGGGCGGGTCACTCGGAGGCTGCTCGGGGCTCTTGGCGCCGATGAAGCCCTTGAGGGTGAGATCCGTCACCAGGCCGAGATCCTGTGCCGCCTGGTTGCTCCGAGCGCAGGCGAGGCCGAGGCGGCGGCTGAGACCGAGCGCGCCCGTGCGCGCCTAGAGACGGGAGCGAACGAGAAGGGCCGCCAGGTAGGCTTGCCCCAGTCCGAGGTGACCCCCGGCGGCGAGCTGGCCGCCAATGTACCTGCAGACGCCCACGTGCCTGCTCAGGGCGAGCCTCATGAGCTGGAAGGCGAAAATGCCGAGGAGGGGCCCTCGAGCGCGCAAGCCCAGGGCGCCAGCGCCCCTGGTGCTGACCAAGGCGGGGTCCCAAAGGGCCTCGATGAGGGAGAAGTCGACCTAGGTAGCACCGAGGAGGCGGGGCTCGACGAGGCGGGGCTCGACGAGGCAGAGGCTGGCGAGGCGGGGCTCGACGAGGCAGGGCTCGACGAGGCAGGGCTCGACGAGGAGACCGGCGAGATCGTCTACGAGCTTGGGGAGTGGCTCCCTGAACAGCGCATCGAGCTTTCTATGCTGCTCGAGTCCGCCGGCGTGGCCTACAACTGGGAAGGGCCCGACTTGACCGTGGCAGAAGAGCACGAGGCTGAGGTCGAAACGCTTTTCGGCCAGGTGCGCGGACTTGCCGAAGAAGACGACGAGGCGCGCTACCGCTCGATCGAAGAGCTTTTCGCTTCGGTGGACCGCCTCGCCAACGACCCAAGCAACGAGGAGCGCCAGCAGGCGTTCCTCCACGCAGTGGCCGCTGTTGAGCAGCCGACGCCCGTGGGTGTCGACGACGCTTATTGGTGGCGCGTGCGCAGCCAGGGCCACGCGATCGTCGCAGCTTTGGAAGGGGAGGGCCGCTTGGACGAAGTCTCGCGCGAGGCCGCTCTCCTGGCGGAGATGCTCCACGAAATGGTCTGAGCCCTCCCGACGCTCAGAGGCCCTTAGGGCCGGGCGCTTGGCGCGGTCATATCTTGCCGTAAAAGATCCGCTCGGTCACCCGGCGGGCGCGCCTGGTGAGCCGGCGGTAGTGGTCGCGCAGGTCCGGGGCGGTCGTGCCCAAGCTGCGAGCCAAAGCCGTCAGGTGGTGCCCCGGTGGCGGGAGGGAGTCGCCCGGGTGACCTCGCACTAAGTAGAGACGGTTGCGCGTGGTCTCGCAAAAGCGGTAAGCCTCCGCCAGCACGTCGGCGTCCCCAGCGTCGATGACGCCGGCCGTGCTGAGGGCGCCCAGGGCGTCCAGGGTGCCCTGGGCGGGCACCGAAGCTCGTAGTTGGAGGAGCTGTAACGTCCACTCGACATCTGACAGGGAGCCTGGCCCGAGCTTCAGGTGGAACTCGGGGTCCTCGCCGAGCGGGACGCGCTCGCGCTCCATACGGGCCTTAAGGCGGCGGATCTCCCTCAGGTCGTCTTGGGAAAGGGGCCGTCCCCACACGAACTGCGAGGCCAAGGTCATGAAGCGCCCGGCGACGTCGACGTCGCCAGCGACGGGACGTGCTCGCAGCAGCGCTTGGCGTTCCCATGCCGCGGCCCATCGGTCGTAATAGCCTTCGAAGGACCGGAGGCTTCGAGCGAGCGTTCCTTTGCGCCCTTCGGGGCGCAACGACAGGTCGAGCCGGAAGAGGCGCTGCACGGGGGTCTTGCCATTTATAAGCGAGAGCAAGTCCTTGGCCAGGCGCTCCGCGTCGGCCGCTGCTACCAGGTCATCGTCGAAGACCACCATCACGTCTAGGTCACTGGCGTAAGACAGCTCTGCCCCGCCGAAGCGCCCCATGGCCACAAGGCAGAGCCCTCGGGGTTGGGGCAAAACACCATCTTGGCCGGGCGTGCCGGTGGCGCCGGCCGGCGCTTGGAGCGCAGCGAGGGCTGTCCGCAGGACGCTTTGCGCGAGGTCCGTCACCGCGTGCTCTGTTTCGGCCAGGGCCTCAAGGCCGAGTACGTCGGCAGCTTGGGCCCTTAGGAGCTCCGCGCGCAAGACGCTGGCTAGCCCTCGCCACAGCTCGTCGCGCGGCCGCCAAGCGATCGCCTCGGCCATGCGCTTTTCCAATGTTGTTGCCTGAGGCAAGGCGGACAGCCCGTTTGCAAGCAGCGCTAGCTGCTCAGGGTGGTGCTCATAGCCTTGCGCGAACAAAGGGCTCGTCCCGACTAGGAGGCACAGGCGCCTGGCCGCTTCGGGTGACTCGCGGAACAACGCCGAAAGCTGCCCCCGCCTGTGCGGCCCTGTGGCGAGGCGCCGGAGCCCTAGCAAACCTAGGTCCGGGTCAGGCGATGTCGAAAGCCAGTCAAGCAGCAGGGGGACCATGGCCCGCATCAGCGCTGACGTACGCGAGAACCCCTGGGTCAGCTCGGCCACCGCTTCTTGTGTGCGCCTCGCGTCGGAGAAGCCGAAAGCTGCTAGACGCGCTTCGACGGCGGCTGGAGCGAGCAGGGGGGCTTGGTCGGTTCGGGCGCCCGGTCCGGAGCCTTGCGCAGCTGGCCGTGCGCTGAAAGCCTCGAGCAGAGGCCTAAAGAACAGACGCTCGTGGATCTTCCTGGCGGCCGCCTGGTGCTGGGCAAGTGCTGCCTCGAACGCGCCGAGAGCGCTCTGGCCAGGCTTGTCCCGGTACCCCATTACCCGAGCCAGGTGCGCGCGCGAAGCCTGGGAGGCGGGCAAGGCGTGCACCTG
>JAMDDF010000098.1 GCA_023489205.1 Actinomycetota bacterium
TTTGCCGGCGCAGCGTTTGTCGGCGCAGCGTTTGTCGGCGCAGCGTTGGCCGGCAGGCCAGTTGTCCCGGCCGGGCCAGTAGTTGCGGCCGGTTCGGACGGCTCGCGAGGACCAGTTGACTCTGCCATTTTCGAGCCAGCGCCGCCTAGCGCGCTCAGCGCTGCCGCCGCCGCGGGTTGCGGCGAGGGCCCCGTGTCTCTGCCGCACGCTCATGTCCCGGGCCGCTACGCCCACTGGAGCGGGGAGCGCCTGGCGCCGGGGCATCGAGCGAGCCCGCAGGGCCGAGGTCCCCGAATTCCGAGCGAGCTTCCTCTGCCCAGACGTCCTCAAAAGAGACCGTCTCATAGCTCGCGGAGCCGCCGTCTTCGGAGGCACCGGGCCCAGCGCCATCCTCGGGGACCATGAGCGAAAGCGAAACCCTCCCCGACGGATCTACCTCGTCCACCCGCACTTGCAGCTCTTGGCCGAGCGAGACCACGTCGTCGACACGTTCGACCCTTTTGCCCTGCGTGAGCTTGGAAAGCTTGGATATGTGGACAAGGCCGTCGCGCCCGGGGAGGATATTTACAAACGCCCCAAACTTGGTTATGTTCACGACCTTGCCCCGATAGGTAGCACCCACCTCGGCCTCGGGAGGCTCGAGGACCATGTTGACGCGCCTCAGGGCTTCGTCCACAGCGCCACGGTCACGGCCACCAATGGTCACGGTCCCCACGGTGCCGTTGTCGTCCACGCTTATGTCGGCACCGGTCTCTTGCTGGATCGAATTGATGATCTTGCCCTTGGGCCCGATCACCTCGCCGATCTTGTCCAAGGGGATCTCAAAGGTGATTATCTTCGGGGCAGTTTCACGAAGGTCGGCACGCGGCTCGGAGATCGCTTCGTTCATTACTTGGAGGATCTGCAGACGGGCGTCGCGCGCCTGGCGCAGCGCGGCGCCCAGCACGCTGGCCGGCAGCCCGTCAATCTTGGTGTCGAGCTGCAGCGCTGTCACGAACTCCGAGGTGCCGGCCACCTTGAAGTCCATATCGCCGAAGGCGTCCTCCGCCCCGAGGATGTCGGTCAAGGTGACGTAGTTGTCGCCATCTTTGACCAGGCCCATCGCGATCCCGGCAACGGGCGCCTTGATGGGGACACCGGCGTCCATGAGCGACAGGGTGGACGCACATACCGAGGCCATCGAAGTCGACCCGTTTGAGGAGAGCACCTCCGACACGAGGCGCAACGCGTAGGGGAACTCGTCGAAGGGCGGCACCACCGGCAACAGCGCCCTCTCGGCGAGCAGTCCGTGGCCTATCTCCCGGCGCTTGGGGCTACCCACCCGACCGACCTCGCCATTGGCGTAAGGCGGCATGTTGTAGTGGTGCATGTAGCGCTTGCGCTCGTCGGTGCCGATCGTGTCCAACAGCTGGTCCATGCGCGGCATACCAAGCGTTGCGATGTTTAGCACCTGGGTCTCTCCTCGCTGGAAGAGCCCCGAACCGTGAGCGGTCTGGATCAAGCCCACCTTGGCCATGAGCGGCCGTATGTCCTTGGTGCCCCGCCCGTCGATGCGTACGCCATCGTCTACTATGCGCCTGCGAACAAGCTTTTTTGTGACCGAGCGCACTGCGGCACCGATCTCTTTTTCTCGCCCGGGGAACTCCGGGCCGAGTTCTTCTACGAGCGCAGCCGCAGTCTCGGCCATCGCGGCCTCGCGCTCGGACTTGAGCGAGATGGTCGTCACCTTGCCGATCCGCTCAGCGCCAGCGGCCTCGACGCGTTGGTACACGTCCTCTCCGTAATCCCGGCGAGGCTGGAAGGCAATGGGCGAGCGCGAGCCAGCTTCGGCCACCAAACGCTTTTGCAGCTCGATCGACTCCCTGATCCAGGTCTTCGAGGCCTCTAGGCCCTCGGCGATCGCTTCCTCCGTCACCTTGGGGGCGCCGTTTTGGTAGTAAGACCACGCCCGCTCGGACCCGCCGGCTTCGACCATCATGATCGCCACGTCCCCATCGGGGAGGGCTCGTCCGGCCACCACGAGCTCGAAGGTGGACTCGTCACCTTCAGTATAGGTGGGGTGCGGTACCCATTTGCCCTCTTGTGAGTACGCTATGCGCACTGCGCCAATCGGGCCTTCGAAGGGTATGCCCGAGACCATAAGAGCAGCGCTCGCCGCGTTTATCGCGATGACGTCATGGGGGTTTACCTGGTCGGCACCAAGGACGGTGATGACCACCTGGGTCTCGTTGCGGTAACCCTCGGCGAAGCTCGGCCGCAGCGGCCTGTCGATCAGGCGAGCGGTGAGGATGGCGCTTTCGCTTGGGCGTCCCTCACGGCGGAAAAACGAGCCGGGTATCTTGCCGGCGGCGTACATCCGCTCCTCGACGTCCACGGTAAGGGCAAAGAAGTCGATGCCCTCCGGCGCACTCGGTGCGGCATTGGCGGTGGCCAATACGACCGTGCCGTCGAGGCGCCCCACGACAGCGCCCTGGGACTGCGGTGCTAGCAGGCCGGTCTCGAAGCTCATAGTCTTGCCGGTCTCTCCAACCGGCGCGGAAACAACAACAGGCTCTCCCATTACAGGCAGAGTCCTCCTTTCGGGCCAGGCTGTCGGCACGAACCGACAGCAGCAATAGGGTGTGCCCCGGACGGGCCACACCACGGGCCAGCGCAGGGGCGGAGCCAGTTGTCAGTTGACGACCTCCACCGAGCGGCACGGAACTCACCTCTGGGCCCACTTGGCCGCCCAGCTGACGGCTTGCCCATGTGCCTGCTCGTGCGACTCGGTCGGTAGGAAGCCCTCGACTGGCAGCTGACCACGACCCGCCCTGGCCCCGTCAGCGACGCAGCCCGAGCCGGTTGATCAAATTGCGGTACCGCTCGACGTCGTTTTTCCTCACGTAGTCAAGCAGCCGGCGGCGCCTCCCGATCAGCATCATGAGCCCTCGGCGCGAGTGGTGGTCGTACTTGTTGGCCCTGAGGTGCTCGGTCAGGTGGGCGATGCGCTCCGAGAGCAGGGCGACCTGGACCTCAGGTGAGCCCGTGTCAGTCTCGTGGAGGCGGTACGCCTCTATCGTCGCGGCTTTTTCGGCCATGCTCAGATTTCCTCGGTTCGAACTGTCTTGCAGTAATAGTGCCGTGCCAGCTAATTATGAGGTCACCGCTCCGGCAACCTGGCACCGCCCTCCCGCCACCGGTACCACGGCCTTGCCTTGGCAGGTTACATCGCTCGGTGCCGGTCGCCATGCTAGCAGGTCGAAGAGCAGTTCGGGCCGGGGCTAGCTTGGCGGCCCCTTAGCGGCCCCCAGCTCCCGCATTGGGCCCCACATTGGGCCCCACATTGGGCCCCACATTGGGCCCGGCAGCGGACAGGGCCAAGCGGGTCTGGGCGACGTCGCTCGTCATCTGGTCCACCAGGGCGTCCACCGAAGTAAACTTCTCTTGGCCCCTTAGGTACCCCACGAGCTCGACGGTCCCGAGCTCATCGTAGAGGTCGCCTTGGAAGTCGAGCAGGTGGGCCTCCACCAAGGAGAAGTTGCGCTGCGCGTAAAACGTGGGCTGGCGGCCGACCGAGATGGCCGTCTGGTGGCGGGTGCCGTCCGGGCGCAAGTACCAGCCCGCGTAGACACCGTCAGCGGGCAACTGCATCGCCCGACCGACGGCGAGGTTGGCCGTCGGGAACCCAAGCTCCCGGCCTCGCTTATCACCGTGTGACACCACTCCTTGAAGCCGGTGCCAGCGCCCGAGCAGTGCCGCAGCGCCAGCCACGTCGCCGGCTGCCAAGAGCCTGCGGATCCGCGTCGAAGAGATCGGCTCAGGCGTGCCCTCCCCTGGCGCTACGCCGGGGTCAACGGCCAGGCGGATGCCGGTCACGTCAAAACCCCAGCGCGCGCCCACGCGCTGGAGCAAAGCGACGTCGCCCTCCCGGTTGTGGCCGAAGTGGAGGTCGTGGCCGACCACCACTGCGCGGGCGTGCAGGCACCCGACGAATACCTCGGAAACGAAGTCCTCTGCGGGCTGTTGCGCCCTCGCGGCATCGAACTCGAGCACAAGGACCAGCTCAATGCCAGCCTCGCCCAAGAGCGTGAGCTTGTAATCCAGGCTCGTGAGCAGCAGGGGCGCCGACTCCGGGCGGACCACGCTCGCCGGGTGGCGGTCAAAGGTCACAGCCGCCGGCACGGCACCGGCCTCTTCGGCAGCCGCCCTCACCCGCTCGATCAAGTGGACGTGGCCAACGTGGACGCCATCGAAAGCGCCGATCGTCACGACGGTCCCTTCGCCGAGCTCGCCACAGGGGCTCGGGACGACCGGAGCCCCATGAGAAGGGGAAGGGTAGTAGACGACTCTCATCTAAGTGAGGTTAACGGGGGGCGTCAGGCAAGCTAAACGCCGGTAACTTTGCCAAACAGCTGTGCCCAAACAGCTGTGCCCAAACAGCTGTACCCCAACAGCTGTACCCCAACAGCTGTACCCCAACAGCTGTACCCGATCAACCTACGCCCGACCCGCCGGCTTGGGCAAGCCCTGTGCCCACAGCTCGTACCGCTCGCTCGTTGCCTTCACCCACTCAGGGCGCGGTTCGACAGCTGGGGCCCAGCGTGCCCAGCGAGCAGCGTCCGACAGGGAACTTTCAAGTCCAGCGGCCATGCGCGCCAAAAAAGCCGCTCCGAGCGCTGCCCCGTCGGGGACCGCCATGGGGACCACGGGCTCTCCGAGGGCCTCCGCCAAAGCCTGCAACCACGCTGGCTTGGACACCCCACCTCCGCTCACTAGGTAGCGCCGGGGCGCTGTACCGCACGAAGCTGCTAACTCAACGATGTTGCGGACGACAAAACCCGTAGCTTCCAAAGCGGCCCTCCTCAACTGCGCCGGCCCTTGCGACACGCCGGCGCCGGCCATGCTCACCCGGAGCGAGGTGTCGTGCCACGGGACCCGTTCACCGCGCGCCCAAGGCCACCAAACTGGCACGTTAGCGGGGGCCCCTACACCGTCTTGGCCGCGCCCGTCCCCACTGGGGACCTCCCCCGAAGCCCCAGCGCTCCCCAGTTGGCCCCCAGCGGGGCCCCAGCCGGGTTCGCCTGAAGGCGC
>JAMDDF010000046.1 GCA_023489205.1 Actinomycetota bacterium
GCACCGCGCGGAAGCCCTGGCGCCGGCTCGCGCCGACAGCCCGCAAGAGGCCGAGCTCCCTGGTGCGTTGCCCGACCGTGATCGAGAAAGTGTTGAAGATCGTGAAGGCCCCGACGAACAGCGCGATGAACGCGAACACCAAGAGGGCCGTCGAGAAGAACCCGAGCGCCTGGTTGATCGAGGTGGTCTGTTCGTTGGCGACGGTCTGGCCCGTCACGACCTCGACCCCCGGCGGCAGGGCCCGTGCAATGGCGGCTTGGACGACTTGCTTGTCTGCACCGGGCTTGGCCAGCACGTCGATGTGGTCGAACTCACCAGTCTTCCCGAAGGCCAGCTGTGCCGTCGGCAAGGTGAAGGCGGCGAAGGTCACGCCGGCCAGGGTGTCGGACGAACCGTACTGGGCGATCCCTGTGATCGTGAAGCTGGCTACATTACCGCCCATGAACAGGACGCGTACTGACTGGCCAATGTGGAAGTGGTACTTCTTGGCGGTCTCGGCGTCCATAACGACGTCGTGGGCCGCAGTGGGCGGGGCGCCCTGCACGATGCGGAGGTCAGAGAGACGGGGGTCGGTGAGGAAGTTCTCGCCGATCGTAGGCTCGCTGCCGGTTACGACCGGCTTCCCGGTCTTCGAGATGAACTGCGCGTAGCCGTTCACAGAACCCTCGGCCGCCTCCACGCCGGGGACCCGCTTTATCGTCGATACCAACGACTCGGGAACGGGGTTGCGCACCGCGCCGGCCGCTTGCTGGCTCGGGAACTGTGCCACGCCGCGCACTTGGAAGTCGATCTTGTCGTAGATGCTCCCGATCAGCGCGTAGAAGGTGTTGTGGAGGGTGTCAGTGAGCACGAACGTCCCCGAGATGAAGGCGACGCCCAGCACTATGGCGAGCGAGGTGAGCGCGAGGCGGAGCTTGTGGGCGGCCATGCCCCTGAGGGTGACTTTGCCCATTTCCCTCAGCTCCTCTTTGCCCCGAGCGCCCGCACCCGGTCGAGGACCGCGGCAGCGGTCGGCCCCTCGAGCTCGTCGACGACCTTGCCATCGGCAAGGAAGACGACCCGGTCCGCGTGGGCAGCGGCTCCCGGGTCGTGGGTCACCATGACGATCGACTGGCCAAGCTCGTCCACTGAGGCTCGCAGGATCCCGAGCAGCTCGGCCGAGGCGACCGAGTCCAAGTTGCCGGTCGGCTCGTCGGCGAAGATGAGCTGCGGCCTGTTGACGAGCGCCCTCGCACAGGCGACGCGCTGCTGCTGGCCCCCCGACATCTCGCTCGGGCGGTGAGAGAGGATGCTGGCCAGGCCGAGCTGACCCACGGTGTAGCCGAACCACTCCTTGTCGACCTTTCTGCCGGCGAGGTCGGCGGGGAGGGTGATGTTCTCGGCGGCCGACAGCGTCGGTACGAGGTTGAAGGACTGGAACACGAAGCCGACCTGGTCCCGGCGCAGCTCGGTGAGCGCTGTGTCGTCGAGGGCGGCGATATCGCGCCCACCTATGTAGGACTTGCCGGAGGTCGGCCGGTCGAGACCGGCCATGCAGTGCATCAGGGTCGACTTGCCCGAGCCCGACGGGCCCATCACGGCGGTGAAGGCTCCGCGGCCGAAGCTTACGCTCACGCCCGACAGCGCCTCGACTACTGCCTGGCCCGTGCCGTAGGTCTTTTTCAGTTCGATTGCCTGCGCCGCCGGCCTGACCTCCGCCTCGCCAGCCGGTGTCTCAGGTGGCCTTGTCGTCATGCGTCATCTTGCGCGCCCGACGGCCCCTTGCCGGTAGTAAGGTGCGTCACGATTCTCTACTGACATTTGTCACTGTCCAGTCGGCCGCTGCAAACGGTGGTCCGGGCCTCCGCAAGCCTAAGGGTAAGCTCGGCGGCGAGTACCCAAGCTCTCACCTGAGCAACGGGGCGAGCTTGTGCGAATGGCCGCGAGCCTCTGCTCCGTTGGTCCGAGGCATCAACAGAAACGGTTTATCGTGCAGGTGAGTTTCGGGTGATGCGCGTAGACGGTTCTTGCGGTAGCGACGGTTCTTTCGTCTGGCCCGGCGTCGAGGTCCGCCACTCTGCGCAAGCAGTGGGGCCACTCCGACTTGTCGCGGTGCGGCTAGGCAAACCGTCATTCTCACCTCCCCAGACGTTGGAGCGGCAAACCTGGAAGCACTCGGCAAAGTAGCAGGTGCCATAGGGCGTTGGTACGTCGAAACGTTGTGAACCATCGTTGGAGAACCACCACGGACTGAAGCCACGGCGGTGGATGCGGAACACCCTCTCTCCCGCGCACAGAGTAAAGCCCGGGAAGTCCCGGACGTCAAGACCGGAACGGGGTGTCGCGACACGCCGTTTGCCCCTCGTTGCCCGCCTCGAAAGGCCCCGCTTCTCGGGCACGAGCGGAGCACGAAGAGGAAGCCCACTGCAGTAAGCGGATATCGGGACGGGGGTTCTTGTTGTGGCCGTAGGACTCCTCATGATGAAACTCCGGTCACATTCCCATGTTCGTCAGTGTCGTAGGTGCCCTTTGAGCAGTCGAGGAGCACAAGGCGATTGCCGAATGGATCTGCAACTACAGTCAGACGCCCGATAGGGATGTCACTGGGTTCGCTAACCACACGTCCACCGTTGTTGCGGAACGCTTCGGCGGCCTTGTCCGCTGAGGCAACTTTCCAGTCAGGTTCGTATTTTATCCCTTTAGTTACAAGAACAATCTCGGTGCGAGTATCAGGCATGGCCAATCCCGCTTGACCGACATCGTCTTTCCGCCACAACAACCGATGCCCTAATCGGTCTCGGTAGAAGGCAAGGCCTTCATCGAGTGATGGCACGGGGATGGTGATGGCATCTATCATCCTAAGAAGTGGAGCGTTCATATTGAGGTCCCCAGAAATAGTAGACACGGTTTACGCGGCTTGTTGCTTGAGGGCCAAGGTTAGTTCGTAGCGGACCGGTCGGGTGCCGGCGCCATCGTAACGGCGAGGGTGTTTGGCTTCCGGGACGATGCCTTGTGGAATGGCCATGTCCACGGGGCCTGCTCGTTCGTCGTAGTAGCGGTCACCCGCCGCGTGGCGCACGGGCCAATCGAAGACGAACAAGACAGGAGGAAGACGGTGGAAGCGTTGTGGCTAGCCCCCTACCTTTGCTGGGCCGAGGACGAGCTGAGGACCGATCACAGGCCCCTGGCTCCCAAGCGGCCCCGCCGACCGGCGGGTGCCCGTTGGTGGCGAGCCTTCCTTGGACGGCCGGTGGAGTTGGCGCCCGTGCCAACCAAGCGGGAGCCGGTTTTGTGAAGGGCAGGTGTGGCAGGCGTGGGCCTCGAAATGTCCTTGACCAATGAGGCCGAGGTGGTCCCACGGGGACCCCGAGGACAATGGCCATTTGGGCTGGCCGTGGCAGAGCGCCGGCGCGGTCCTAGGCTCAGCGCATGATCGCCGAGTCCGAGGTGGTGACGAGCGATGGCCCGAGGGTGCACGTCTCTGACTCCGGTGGGCCTAACGGCAGCCTGGCCGTGGTATGGCATCACGGGATACCGAACGTCGGTGAGCCTCCCGCTCCATTGCTGCCTGCCGCGGTCGCACATGGGCTTCGGTTCGTGTCCTATGACCGGCCCGGCTACGGGAGTTCTACGCCGCCGCCGGGCCGAGACGTGGCTGCCGCCGCCGCAGACGCCGCCGCACCGAGTACCTCCCGGGGCACAGCACCGCCAAGAGATCGCGCTGGTCAAGATCACGACATGCAATACATATCGCGCACAAATGACAAGGGGCGATGTCTCCGCCAGGATAATTAGAAGGCTTCTTCGGGCGCCTCGGTTATCGAGCACTCCAAGCTCAGCCCAGATTTTCCGCCCACGGGTGACCAGGTTGTCATCGCGCGCCAGCGGGCATCTATGTGCCGATCCCGCGGCCTGGGCAAGCCGCCAAAGGGCAAGCCGTGGTGCCATGGAGCCCCGGTGCATCCGGCGGGTTCGGCCAGCCCCTCATGAGGGAGGGTGTCGCACCCGTTGAGTGCAGGTAGAGCAGGTCTTGGAGCCCGGGAGGAGGATTGAACTCCTGTCGCCTGATTACAAGGCAGGTGCTCTACCACTGAGCTACCCGGGCAGGGGCGGTCTCACGGCAAGCCCCACAGGGTGGAGAGCTTACCCAACGCCCTTCATGCCATGGCGTGGGTGAGCGCCGTCTAACCTTCGCGCCGGGTGCAAGGCACGGCCCCGTTCCGACACGACCAGGCTTAGGAAAGCGGACGGATTATCGATTTCCGGAACGGGCTTCGTGGCGAGATGTTTGGCTATGCCGGCAATATGTACGCGGGGTTCGCGGCTGCGATTGTCCATGATGCGCCCCGACCTCGCGGGCCGGGCAACCTTGGCGGCAGCCTTCTCGCGGTTCGTGGAGCCCGGCTTGGCCCGGTTCGGTCCCCTGCGGCCCCCAGTTCGGTGCGCTGAAATGGCAGCTCAACTACCTGGTCGGGACCAGTCGAAGAGCCGAACCACCGCGCCAGCACTCGACCCAGGCCAGCTACCGGGCTACCAAGCGATTAGGCGGACAAGTTCTTCGCCGCTTGTCCGCAGGAGTGCGCTCCCCTGGACCGCAGCGTAGCGGTCCCCCTCAAGCGCAAAGATGTCAACGCGCTGCTGCTGGCGGTCGACGACCCAGACCTCATCAACGCCGTGGGTTGCATAGAACGGGAGCTTTTCGTATGTCTCATCGTCGGGAGAAACGATCTCCACTACGACGGCGGCGGTTGGCACAAACGTGGCATGTGGATCGGCCCGCAAGACGGCCCGGTCGGGCACCCGGTAGTCCTCTGGGCCGCCGATGTTGAGTGGCCCCCAGACGCCCATCCCGACCGCCTTTGCCAGTGGCACCAGGAGGAGAGCCAACTCGGTGTCGAGCCTGCCATGGTCGGAGTGCGGGGCCGGCGCCATGTGGTAGCTGCCCTCCCATACCTCGTCATAGGTGTCGAGGCCCAAGCGCCGACGACGGTTTATCAGCTCCTCGATCTCCGACGGCCGAGGGCCTAGCACCACCGTCTTCATG
>JAMDDF010000085.1 GCA_023489205.1 Actinomycetota bacterium
TTCTACTCGATCGTTGGCCTTGGTCGAGGTGCCGTGGGCACAGATGTAGTCCACTT
This sequence comes from Actinomycetota bacterium, assembly GCA_023489205.1. The sequence continues at coordinate 57 of JAMDDF010000085.1, forward strand.
GTTCCGGCCTCACGCGCGAACGCGAAAGGGCGGCGGTTATGGCGGCACGCGGCCCGGACCCGTCTGGGCGCGGTGCGCTCACGTGGTAGGCGTCGCAAGTGAGGGCCCCGCCGGCCAGCCGGGCGTAGGGAGTTTTGCCGCGCCGGCGGGCGTGCTCGGCAGTTTCGACCACGGCCACGACGGCGCCTTCGCCGAAGACGAACCCGTCGCGCATGGCATCGAAGGGCCGGCTCGCCCCGGCGGGGTCGTCGTTGCGCGTCGACATGGCGCCCATGACGGCGAGGCCTGCGAACATGACGGGCGTGATGGCGGCGTCGGTCCCCCCGCACACGACGACGTCGGCTTCGTCGGACATGATCAGCCTTCGGGCTTCGACGAGGGCGTACAGGCCACTTGCGCACGCCAGAGAACTGGCGGACACCGGCCCGCGGATGTTGAGGTCTATCGCTATCTCGCACGCGGGCATATTGGTGAGGGAGGAGGAAACGAAGTGCGGGCTGATGCGGCGGAACGCCTCGTCTACTAGCGAACGCGTGGCGGCCTCGATCGTGTCGAACCCGGCGACCGCGGCGTTGACTACCGCGCCGATGCGGGCGGGGTCCTCGGCACTGAGGTCGAGCCCGGCATCGGCAATAGCCTCACGAGCGGCAGCGACCGCGAACTGCGTGAAGCGCGCCGAACGGCGCAGGCGCTTTCCTTCGAGCACCGTGGCCGGATCGAAGCCGCGCACCTCGCCAGCGATGCGGGTTGGGAAGCCCTTGGGCTCGAAGTGGGTGACGGGCCCCACCCCCGAACGCCCCGCCACAAGGTTGCGCCAGGTCGTCTCCCGGTCGTTGCCGACGGGCGTCACAGCGCCGAAGCCTGTGACGACCACCTCGTCCCCCTCGCCGTGCGCACGTTGGGCCACCTCGCGCGTCCCTCTGACCTGCGTTGTCGGCTGGTCAGCTAGGTGGGTGCTGCGCGAGCTTGGAGCGTGTCGCGTAGACCGCCGCCTCGGTGCGGCGGGCGAACCCCATCTTGGCGAGTAGGTTGGACACGTAGTTTTTGACGGTCTTTTCGGCGAGGTAAAGCTCGGCCCCGATCTGGCGGTTGGTCTTGCCCTCTGCGATCAGGTCGAGGATCCGGCGCTCCTGGGGCGACAGCTTGGCCAAGCGCTCGTCTTCTCGGTTCCCCCGGAGGCGCTCCATGACCGTTGCCGTGAGGGCGGGGTCGATGAGCGACTGGCCGGACGCCACCCGCCTGACCGCGGACACCAGCTCGGGGCCCCGGATCTCCTTCAGGAGATAGCCGCTTGCACCCGCCAAGATCGCCGAGAAAAGAGCGTCGTCGTCGGCGAAGGACGTGAGCATCAAGCAGCGCAGGTCGGGCAAGGCCGCCCGTAGCTCGCGGCAGAGCTCGATGCCGCTCTCCCCCGGTAGCCGTACGTCGAGGAGGGCCACGTCGGGCTGGGTGCCCAGGACGCGGTCGAGCGCCTCCTCGGCGTTAGCGGCTTCGCCTACGACCTCCAGGTCGTCTTGCGGCTCGAACAGCTCCCGCAGCCCTCGCCGGACGACCTCGTGGTCGTCCACGAGGAACACCCGTACTGACATGCCTGCAGCCTACTGGCGGGCCCAGGGGGTGCGAAAGGGCTCACGGAGACGCGGAGGCGGCCAACTCGCCTGCGAGGCCACCCGCGGGTACGGCCGCGCCGGTGCGCGAAAGCGACCGGGGGAGGGCTATCCGATGAGGGCCCTTGCCCCGGCCGCTTTGAGCCGATGGCTAGCTCAAGTTGGTCCTAGCCGGCGCTAAACGGCGACGCCTTGGGTCAGGCTCGGCTGGGCCGTGCGAAGTTCCGGTATCTCGGCATCGAGGGGCACCCGGCGGGAGTGCCAGAGGCCGAGGCCGGAGAGGACCAGCGTCAACGCGGCCATGGCGAAGGAGACGATCCCGGCCCAGAGGGCGACCTGGCCGACCTGCCACCAACCGTAGGCGTTGAGGAGCAGGCCGCGGAGCGTGGTGCCCTGGAAGACGGTCTGGACGGTCGCCTCAGCGGCCTTTTGGGCAGCGCTGCCCGGGGGGAGCGCTCTTGCCTCCGCTGACAGCTCGGAGTACGTCTTGCCCCCGCCGATCTCTTTCAGGTGCACGGCGATGAAGTCGTTGGCGTACACCTCCGCCTGGGCGCCGGTCGCAAGTTTCTGGCCGGCGTAGCGGGAGACCGATGGGATCATGCCGGGCGTGATCTCGGTGCCCGCCTTGGCGTGAGCGAAGGCCGCCTTGGAGGGGAAGGTGATCTGCTGTTCGGCTAGCTGGCTGTGGACGGTCGAGGTGGCGTAGCTGTAACCCCACATCGCGAGGGCCCCGGCCACGATGAGCACCAGGGCGAGCATTGCCCCGCCGGCGCTCACTAGGATGTCGAAGCTCTTCCTACGCATCTTGTCTTGTGTTCCTTTCCTTGCTCGCCTCTTTGGGCTTCTTGAGAAAAGTCTCCGGCACTCGGCCGCGACCGCGTTAGGGCCTAATGTCCCTGCTTAGGACCTTCGAACGTCCCTTGCGAGGCAACAGGGTGTCCCGCCAAAGGGGGGGACGAAGGAGCGGCGCTACGGCTACCTGGGCGAAGACGGCGGTATGTACAGGCGCCGGCCTCGGAAGACCGGGTTGACGATCCCTATCCAGCGGTCCTTCGTGCCGGGGGCCCAGTGCTCTATAGGGTGGCTGCGGGCGGCCACGGAGCGCGGGTCGATGCTGTCGGTGATGTCGGCGCCTTCGCCGCTCACCACTACGTCCCAACCCTCGTGCGTCGAGGGGTCGATGCTGTCGGCTTCGAACGCTACGTGGCCCAGGGGAGCCCGGCCGAGGAGGACCGAGGACGCGGTGCCGAAGACGACGGTGCGGCCTTCCAGTGCGAAGTTGATCGGGAAGATCTCGGGGCGCCCGTCCTCGGTGACCACGGCCACGCGGCCGTACTCGACCTGCCCGAGCAAGGCCACGCACTCCTCTTCGGTCAGTGCCTCGAACTGGCTATCCCAAGCCATCTCATTGCTCCTTTCCCGGTTGACGCAGCGGTACCCTCCACTCGAAGCAAGTCCCACCGCCATCGGCTTTCGACAGGTCCAAGCGCCCGCCGAGCAGCGCCGCGCGGGCTCGGGCGTTGGCTATGCCCGAGAGGCGCTTGGGTTCCCCGATGCCCACGCCATCGTCGATGACGCGCACGGCGAGCTCGCTGCCCACTTCGACATGGACCTCGACCTTGCTCGCGCGGGCGTGGCGGGCGACGTTGGAGAGGGCTTCGCGCAGCACGGTGGCTGCTTCGAGCTCCGCTTCGAGGGGCACGTCCCGGCTTGTCGTGCGGTGGAACGAGACGGCCGGTTCGAAGCCGAGCGCCTCGCCGGCGCGCGCCACGACTTGGTGGACCCTCGACTCGAGCCCCGTGCCCGGTGCCGCTTCGAGGGAAAAAATCGCTTCTCTTATCTCCCTTATGGTCGCGTCCAGCTCGGAAACGGTGGACGACACTCTGGTGGAGGCGGTTGGGTTGCTGATCAGGGCCAACGCCCCCTGCAGGCGCAGGCCGGCGCCGAAGAGGCGCTGGATGACGAGGTCGTGGAGGTCCCGAGCGATCCGCTCTCGTTCGGCTGCGATAGCCATGCGGTCGCGCTCTGCGCGGACGGTGGCCAGCTCGAGGGCGAGCACTGCCTGACCGGCCAAGGACTCGAGCACTTCGGTGCGACCGGGTTCGCCATCCGGCCAGTCTTCGCCGATGACGACCAGGGCGGCCTGGCGGACCTCGGCCTCCTTTGGGCAAGCGATGGGCAGGGACCGCGCCATGAAGCCTCTGCCCAGCTCTGCCTCGTCGGTGCCGCTTACCAGAGAAGGCTTGTCCCCAAGGTTTTCGGCCAGGGCTGCGAGGGCCTCCTTGTCGCCAGCGCTGGCCAGCACCCCCGTCCCGCTTGCCTGGGCCGAAACGATGGCGGCCGCGCTGGCGCCGGCGAGCTCGGACGCCCATCGGCATACCAGGCCGAGCGATGTCTCGAGGGGGCCTTCGGACAGCAGCTCCAAGCGGATCTGGGCCGAGGCGGCCTGTGAGCCGGCCTGTAGCCGGAGCCGCGCTTCGGTTGCCTTGCGCTCCGTGATGTCACGTAGCGCGGCCACGACCACGAGGCCCTCATCGCTTTGGAGGGGGGCCAGGCTGATGTCGAGGAGTATTTCCGTGCCGTCGCTCTTCCGGCCGCGAAGGTCGAGACCCGAGCCCATGTAGCGGACGTGGGGGTCGGCGCTGAAAGCGGCCCGTTGGCGCCGGTGGCTGTGACGTAAGCGAGCAGGCACGAGGACCTCGATCGGCTTGCCCTCGAGGGCCCCGGCCGGGTACCCGAACATCGCCTGGGCGAGCTCGTTGACGGCGACGACCTTGCCGTCACCATCGACCGCGATGGCTGCATCGGGCATGAGCGACAGGAAGCTAGCGAGCTCTTCCCCGTCGAGCTTCGGCCCTCTGGCCGGGCGCAGTTGCTCGGCTGGCTCGGCGTGCCTTGCCATCTCTCCGCGGGCAGCTTACTGCCCAACGACCTGCCGGCCCGGGCCCTTAGGCCCTTCCGGGAACCCGCCCGCCTGGGCGATCCTGAGGACATGGCTCCTGCCCAGGTGTCGGTGCTCACGGGTTCGGTTTTGGCCGGCGAGGCCACGAGCGTCGCGGCGGAGCGAGTCCCTTCGGGTCGCTGTCTGGAGCTGCTGACCAGTGCCACGTCAGGGTACCTTGCGCTCTCGCAAGGAGCGCTGCCGCTCGTGGTGCCGGTTACTTGTGCCCTCGATGGAGGGCGTTTGCTGGTGCGCGCCGGGCTCGGGCTGCTCGGTGCGACTTCCAGCCAACCCGGGGTCGTCGCTTTCCACACCTCTGCCACTAGCCCTGACGAGAACACGCGGTGGGAAGTCCTAGTGCAGGGTAGGGCGGAGCTTGACCGTGGCCCCGAGGTGGCCAAGCGTGCCAGAT
>JAMDDF010000125.1 GCA_023489205.1 Actinomycetota bacterium
GGTGGTTGCTACCTTGCCGGCCCCAGGTAGCGTAGGGACCTCCGGGCCGGAGCACGCACAGTTCGACCAAGGCTACGGCGGCGCTGGTGAAAGCGTCCCCGGAGAGGCCAGAGGCGGCGGCGCAGGAGAGCTCTCGGTGGCCATTGTGGGGCGTCCGAACGTCGGCAAGTCCACACTGTTCAACCGATTGGTGGGCGACGACCGCTCCGTCGTCCACGACACCCCGGGCACGACTCGCGACGCGATCGACACCGTCGTAGAGACGCCCGACGGGCCGGTCCGCTTCGTGGACACCGCCGGCTTACGCCGGCGCACCAAAGAGGCCGAAGGGGCTGAGTACTACTCGATGGTGCGGGCCCTGCAGGCGATCGACCGTGCAGCGCTTGCCCTGCTCGTGGTCGACGCGTCCGAGGGTGTGACCCGCCAAGACCAGCGCTTGGCTGAACGGGTCGATGCCGCTGGCAGCCCGATCGTTGTGTTATTGAACAAGTGGGACCTGCTCGACGCCATACAAAAGGACAAGGTACGAGCGCAAGTGGAAGAGATGCTCGGGTTCATCTCATACGCGCCAGCGCTCGAAGTGAGCGCGAAGACAGGCCGTAACCTGCGCCGTCTGTACCCGGCCCTTGCAGACGCCGCCGAGGCGTACCGTCGGCGCATCCCCACTGCCGCGCTCAACCGGGCTATCACCAAAGCCCAGGCAGCCCAGTGTGCACCCGGGGGCGCGAAAGTGCTCTACGGGGTACAGGGGGCTACCGACCCCCCGACGTTGACGTTTTTTGCCAACAAGGCCATCCCGCAGTCTTACCTTCGCTACCTGGAACGCTCCTTGCGGGAGGCCTTCAGCCTCGGGCCTGCGCCGCTCAAGATCAGGGTCCGCCGGCGCGCTAGCTGAGCGCTCACACCCTGCGCACCGCCAGGATCGCCACGTCATCGACCAAAGGGGAGGAAAAGTCCCGCGCGGCTTCTAGCAGGGTCTTACAGATGACGGTCGTGTCCCGCCCTGGGTCGCGGCGGATAACCTGGGCCACGCGTTCCTCGCCGAAGAGCTGGCCTCCCGAGCGGGCTTCGGTTAACCCGTCCGTGTAGAGCACGGCCAGGTCGCCTACTTCGAGGGGGATGTCCCGGGAGAAGTAGGTCCCGTTGGGGTCGAGCGCGAGCAAAGGCCCCGTGGCGTGGAGGGGTACCACCTCACCCTGGTGCCAGACGAGCGCCGGAGGGTGCCCCGCAGATGCGTGGCGCAAGGTGCCTGCCGCAGTATCGAAAATGAGGATGCTGACCGACACCATGTCGTCGGGCCGGCCCATGGTGACCAGCGCCTTGTTGATCTCTTCGAGCGCCTGGGCGGGGTCACGGTACTGACGGAGGAAGATCCGCAAGACGTGCTTCACCTGGAAGGCCGTTATCGACGGTTCGATCCCGTGGCCGGCGACATCGCCGATCAAGACGGCCAGGCGGCTCGGCCCTGTGGCGAAAACGTCGTAGAAGTCGCCTGCCATGACCCCAGTGCCAGGCTCGTAAGCCCAACCGATGTCGAAGCCGTCGTAAGCGGGTAGGTCCTCAGGGGCAAGGCGAGCTGCCCAGCGCCGCGGGGCCAGCTCTTCCTGGGCCAAGACCTCTTCGGCACGGCGATCGAGCCTAGAGCGCTGTTCGGCTAGCCTCGCTTCGGCGAGCACTCGGGGGCCGTAGCGCAGGGATGTCACTGCAGGCACCGTCACGCAGAGCAGGAGGACCTCGAACCAGGGGGACTTGGAGAAGCCGGCGAGGAACAGGCCCGCGGCAACGATCGAGTAGAGGACTGCAGCATGCAGGTCCTTGTTGAAGGCTATGCGCGCCAAGCGAGCAGCCTCGGAAGTGCTTGAGCCACGCGTCTCCTCTTCGATCCGGCGGGCGGCGCGTGCAAGGCGCGCAGCAGCGCGCGCCCAGACGAAAGCGGCGACCGCGCAAATGAGCGCTGCAGCGGTCAGCCACGGCTGCTCCAGGACCGTCAAGTGGCCGCTCCCGCCGGCAGCTACCATCCCTGACCAGAGGACCATGCCAAATAGGCTAGTGATGCTGGCGCTGGCGTAGCCTGATAGCCATGGAGAGCGCCGGCGGTGCCTTGGTGTGACGATTGCTCGAAGTTCTGGAACCCACCGGAGCTAGTCGGCGGGTCGAGGTGCCCGAGCTGCGGTGAAACACTTGCAAGCGAAGCGTTGCCAGTAGCGGCGGTCAAAGCGCCGTCCGGCGCGCAAACCATGGCTCCGCCCAAGCGAGCTCCTTGGCACTTCAAGCTGCTCGTAGTCGGGGTAGCCGGTTACATGGTCTACCGGGTCATCTGGTTCATCGAATGGCTCCCCAAGCACGTTTAGCCACCGACCGCTAGCCCTCCGACCGCTAGCCCTCCGACCGCTAGCCCTCCGACCGCTACGAGCCGGGCGAGCGGGGGAGCTTGGGCAGCGCGAGGCGCCTTGGCCCAAGCGCCATGTGGTGTCGGCCTCATGAGGGCTTTGCGTGCCGGCGCCGGCGACATGATAGCCTCGTCGTCCGCACCACATACGGGCGGTGGCGCAGTTTGGTAGCGCACCAGACTGGGGGTCTGGGGGTCGCGGGTTCAAGTCCCGCCCGCCCGACAAGATGAAGTCCCTGGATAACAGGGGTGTATGGCGGAGAGCAGGAGCCCTCGGTGGACCTTCTGTGCCCTCCGCGTGTCTAATCCGTGTCTAATGTCTGTCTGGCTTGGTACCATGGCCGCACAGGTGTTCGACGAGGGGAGATGACGCGTGACCAGGCCTAGGCGAGCGTTCGGCCAGATCAGGAAACTGGTGTCGGGCCGCTGGCAGGCGCGGTACTTCCGAGAGGGCAAGTACGTGAACGGCCCCGCGACGTTCGCTACCAAGACGGCTGCTCGGCAATGGCAACGAAGCGGTCGCGGACGCCCTCATCCCCGCGAGCCCGTGCGTGATCAAGGGCGCGGCCAAGCAGCCAGACAGCGACCGCCCGACGGTCACGCCGCAACAGGTCGCAGAGATCGCCGGGCAACTGGCGGACAAGTTCGTCGCGCTGGCGTGGACGGCGGCGGTGGCTGGTCTCAGGGAGGGCGAGTTGTTCGCGCTGGAGCGGCGCGACGTTGACCTCCTGCACAAGACCGTCTCGGTCACCAAACAAGCGCAGACCGTCGCCGGGAAGCGGCTCGTGATCGCGCCCAAGTCGCGCGAGGGCGTCCGGACGGTTTCCGTACCGGACTTCCTCGCGAGCGCCTTGGAGCAGCACCTGGCGGCTCACGTCGGGCCAGAAGCCTCGGCCCTGGTGTTCACCAACACCCTCCACGAAGGGCACCCGTCTTTCAGCTACTAAGCGGCGCGCGTGACGAGGCGTGACTCCCAGCCTCTCGGCGAGTTGCTCCATCGTCAACAACTGGGGCAGTACTACAGGCTCGGGCACCGGCTCCTGTCAATGGCTCCTCCTCGGGGCCAATGACGCTCAGCTCCACTGGGGCGCGGTTGTCGCGCCGGAGCTGGCCCGCCTCGATGGCGAGGTTGCCAAGGCCGAGGCAGTCATCGGACAGCTGACCGCCGCCGTAGAGCATCGTCGAGAGTCTCCACGCCTAAGTCACGGCGGTGGCTCCAAGTGCAAGCCAGGGCCGGTGAACTTGCCGGTCGGCTGAATGCCTACCGCGACCAGCTCGATGGCTTTGGCGGATCCCCGGCCACGCAGGCGACGTTAGGGTCTCCAGGCGCGTCACGGTGGAACCAACCCGTCGCAGAACGGGACACGGGCCCGTCGCTGTGACCGGTACCGCACATTTGGTGCGGCCCTCACGCTCCGCGCCACCGAAGTATCGACAACCGCCGACGCGCCCTATCGCCGATTCGGCATTTGCCAAGCAGGCGCCCCCGAGCCGGCTGGCGCCGGCACGCTGACGTTCTGAGCGGTTCAGTCTGATAATCTGATCCCATGCCCGAGGTGAGTGCCACCGACGCCGCCCGGAACTTCTCCGACCTCCTCGACGCCGTCGAGCACCGCGGCGAGCACTTCAAGATCGTGCGCCGCGGCAAGGTCGTCGCCCAACTCGACCCCGTCCAGGCGGGCAAGGGAGCAGAGGTCAAGGCGCTCCTGCAACGGCACCGCCGCGACCCAGCCTTCGCCCGGGACGTCACCTCGACCCGGGAGCTCCTCGGGATCGAGAACCGACCGTGAGCCGGCTCCTCCTCGACACCACCTTCCTGGTCGACGCCGACCGCTCGGGATCGGCCCTCGACGAGCTGATCGCCAATGATGACGACGCCGCGATCGCCGCCATCACCGTCGCCGAGCTGCTGGTCGGGGCCCACCTCGCCGATGACATGCACCGGCTCGCCCGGCAGGCCTTCGTCGACGACATCATCGACAGCGTCCCCATCGTCGACTACGACCAGGCAGTTGCCTCCTCCCATGCGGAGCTCCTAGTCGTCGCGCGCCGCCAGGGCCGGCCCAGAGGAGCCCACGATCTGATCATCGCCGCCACCGCCAAGGCGACCCAGCGTGAGGTCGTCTCCGCTGACAGCTCCGCCTACCATGAACTCCCTGGAGTCGTCGTCCGCTCTCACCGCTCCTGAACAGGCCAAGGTGGAGCGATCTGGCGCCGCTCTGCAGCAGGACAAACGCTGGTCAGCCGCACTCATCACGCCGAGTATGGCTGGGCCGCCGGTCGCCTTGAGAGCGTGGCCGGCGGCGGGGTCCTCGGGGCTGCGCAGCCGGCCAAAATGTCAGCCACCCGTCGTTGACCCGGCCTACACCTCGAAGTGGGGAGCCCAGCACTGGCTCGACCCGCTCAAAGCACAATACCCGCAGCAATCTCTGACCGGCCACCACGCAGCAGCGGTGGCGATCGGCAGAAGCGGGCTCTGACAGCGACTCCAGAGACGGGGCACGAGCGCTCGGACCTCACCTGTGGACGGGGAAGGAGCCACTGCGAGTACCTCCAAAGAAGGGTCCATATCGACAGCCCAGGTGGGGACGCTGTCTGGCCGATAACGA
>JAMDDF010000045.1:0-3826 GCA_023489205.1 Actinomycetota bacterium
CTGTTTCAACCACGAATACCCTACGAGTTCCAGAGTGCGGGGACCGTGCCGACGTTCTTGGAGGTAATCAGAGGCAAGTTCGTGTAGCTGATCGGACGTGGCACCAATGACGACTTGCCAGTGACCCACTCATACGCGTACTTTGCGCCAAGCATGCCCTGGGTCGCCGGGTCTTGGTCGACAGTACCGTACAACGCGCCACTTTTGATCGCCGCACGAACCTGCCTTGAATAATCCCCAGCAACGAACTTCCAGGTTTTGTTGCCATGGCCGCGCGCGTACTCCGCGCCCGCGTACATCTCTGGTCCCGTAGCAACCACGGCGTTCAACTGATTTCCAGGGTACTTAGACAACAGGTCCTGGACATCAGAGATATTCTCGCTATTTTGCCAGTTGTCCGTCATGGTATCGATCACGTGGATCCCTGGGTACTTCGAGAACACCGACTTGATGCCAGCAAAACGCAACGTATCGGGCTCGGTCCCAAGCGTCCCATGGATCATCACCACGTTGCCCTTGCCACCGAGAGCCTGCACCACCAAGCGACCCTCGGCCACCCCATAGGCAGTGTTATCGGCCCCCACGAAAGTCACCACGTTCGCGCCTTCCGTGTTTACGCTATGGGCACCCGTAACGGTACCGACGGGAGTATTCACGGCAACGACGGGGATCCCTGCTTTGTTCGCCAACTTGACGGCGGGGATAATACCAACGGAGTCCGACGCTGTCATCAAGATGGCACTGACGTGCTCGCCAATCAGTTGCTGCACGTCGGACACCTGCTGGGACAATGAAATCGAGCCCGAGACATTGCCTGAGAGCACCTTCACCGACATCCCCAACTTGGCTGCCTCCTGCTTCTCGCCCTGTGCCATTACGGCAAGAAATGGGTTCGTCATATCATCGACAACCGAACCGAGCACGAAGTGCTTAGCTGTTGCCCGTGCCTTGGCGGTCGGGACGACGGACGCCCAGCTCGGCGTGGTGTACGCTACCGTAGTAACCATGGCCGCGGTAAGGCCGGCAGCAGCCAGCCGTCGCGTCCTGCCCTTCAAACCTACATGTCGCATTTACCTCTCATTTCCTTTCTGTTGAACTCCAGCGGGATTGCCGGAACCTGTAACTTTTCTACAAAGCCCGTAACCTCAGTAGTAGCGCCCCTCAACTACCTGCCCGCTTGGCCCTGCTGAGGAGTTCCAAGCCCACGGCGAGCAGTATCACAACGCCGGTGACGGTGGGTTGTATGTACGGAGAAACATTCAGCAGGTTCAAGCCGTCTGTGATCACACCGAGGACGAACGTCGCAGCTACCGTTCCATGAAGCCGGCCCGCCGCCCCCAGCAGGGAGACCCCCCCTATCACGCAAATGGCAATCGCAGTAAGTGGCCAGTCCGTCGCAGAGGACGGCTGGCCAATATTGCTCTGACCAAGGAGGATGAGCCCGGCTGCCGCGGCACAGACAGCACCATACGTAAAAGCAAGCGTCTGAGTTAACACGACAGGGACGCCGGAAAGATAGCTCGCTTCCCGGTTCCCGCCTACGGCGTAAACATAGTGGCCCCACTTTGTCCGGTCAAGGAGGAACCAGGTGACGATAACCATGATGATATATGCAATGAACGCTTCGGGGACCCCGGCCACTTTCCCTAAGGCCAGGCTCGTCAACCACCCAGCGTTGGCATTGATCGGCGAGGCAGAGGTAGCAGCGAACATAATGCCGGTCACGACACTTGCCATCGCAAACGTGGTGACAAACGCATTGATCCTGGCCCTAGCGATCAATAGGCCGTTCGCCAAGCCGACGACGACTCCAACAGCAAGGGCACCAGGTATAGCTGCCTCTAGACCACCCACTGTCGACAGGTAAGCACCAACGACCGCCGACGTAGCACCTACCGCCCCAACAGACAGGTCAAAGCCGCCGCTCAGCATCATTACGAGCATGCCGAGCGCTACTATGCCCAGCATAGCGTTCTGCTCAAGCACATTCGTCAAGTTGGTAGCAGTGCGGAAGCTTGGCGACGCCGCAAAGAACACCGCTATCAGTAAGGCAAGTGCGACCCAAATACCATAAGACCAAAGGTTGTTGAGCCTCCCGCTCTTCCTGAGCGGTTCAGCTTGGCGCGATGGGCTGACTTCAGGAGAGGGCGACGTCAGGGTCTCAGTCATGGCATCTGCCTCCTATCTCCCTGACCCCAGCTTGCGCGCACAGATCGCGATAGCTCGGCTCCTGGCCCAGCCATCGCACCAAATCGCCGCGGGAATATACGTAAGGTGGACTGCCTGTAGCACACTGAAAAACCAACTCGGTAGTGCAAGCCACTTGGGAGGTTATAGGTCCTCATCGTACCCAAAGCAATAGCAACAGTAGCTTGGCTATGGCTTAGAACTCGTTGAGGCGGCTATTATACTTAGGGCTAACATAGCAACCTTCCTTATATGTTGTAGGACTAGGTCCCGGTACATTGTTAATTTACTCCCCTCCATTGTTCATGAATATACGCTAGCGAGCCGGGTCGCCTCCAGCGTGGCAGTTAGGGCCCTGGGATCACGGGCTTATGCCGGGCGACCCGTGGTCGCATCTTTACCTCCAGACACCTGGGAGCAGGGCACTATCAACGGCCGCAGTGTGTCATAGGCAATACGAAGGCCCGTCGTGACCCGCCCAGGGTCGCCGCCCCAAACAGGATCCTCGTGCTCGACAGACACTACACCCTCGAAGCCGTATTCGTACAACACGTCCACCAACTTGGGCCAGTCGACCTGGCCCCTGCCGGGGACACGATATCGCCACCAGCCAACATCCCAGGGGTCAGCACGCGAGACTGTCTTGCCAAAGTACCCGTAGGAGTCCCTCTTTCCCGGGAACAGCTCGATGTCCTTCGCCTGTACGTGGGCTACCTTGTCAACATACTGGCGCAGAACCCTTACTGGGTCAATACCGATCCACATCAAGTGGGACGGGTCGAAGTTCAAGTAAAGCCCTATACCAATAAGCCAGTCCCACAGCTCAGGGCAGTAAGCGAGGTTCCCTGGGTACCCATCGGGGTGCCAGCCTTCCATCACGCAGTTCTCGATGACGATCCGGACACCGAGCTCGCCGGCCCGCTTCACCATCGGAGCGAACACCTTTTCGGCCACCGCGAGGTTGTCGATGACTGACAGGCCAGGGTCCCTTCCAATGAAGGTGCCGACGGTTGGGCACCCGAGCTCTGCCGCCGCTTCGAGGCAGGAGAACACGTGCTGGTTCACTTTGCGCCTCTCAAATGGGTCGGGGTGGAGGTTGTTGTCATAGTAAGCTAACGATGACAACACCAGCCCCCGTTCGGCAAAGACGCCTTTGACACTTTCGAAGGTACTCGGTTCGAGGACGTCGATGTGAGTGGCCGTGAAGGGACGGCCTCGGGACGAAGACGGCCAAGCCGCTACCTCAAGTGCCTCGAAGCCCATATCGACGGCCACGTCGGCGACCTCGGTCAGCGACTGTTCAGGGAAGCATGCCGTAAGGAAGCCTAGTTTCATGAAGGCCTCCCCGCACGAGCGCCCCCGCCCGTTGCCACGGTGGCTGGCGGCGGTGCCACCTCCACCCACGAGCGAGACGATGCCGAGGTGAGGACGGCTTCGGTTAGCTGGGCGGCACGCCGACCGTCAGCAAAATTTGGTAGCCCGTCCGGGTAGGCACCGCGCACGGCTTCGTAAAAGTCGCCCACGAAAGCGTTGAAACAGTCCTGAAAACCTTGAGGGTGCCCCGGGGGTAGCTTGGCGTACTTCAGCGCGCCAGGTGATAACTCCTCGGGCGACCGCGAAACTATACGCGTCGTGGAGC
>JAMDDF010000045.1:3836-4959 GCA_023489205.1 Actinomycetota bacterium
GTCAGGGCAGCGATAACTTCGGCCTAGCCATAGCTCGTCTGGGTTGCAATGGTCGAAGACGAAGGAGGCCTCGGTGCCATCGAGGGAAAGCCAAAGCCGGTTCTTGCGCCCATGGGCTACCTGGCTTACGACTAATGAGCCGATGGCCCCACCGTCAGTCTCAAAACTGACCGTGCCTGCGTCCTCTGTCTGTACCTCGAGCGGCCCGTCGGGGCCCTGGCGCTTCGGGAAAACGGTGATGAGCTGGGCGTTCAGGCGTACAACGCGTTGACCCGAAGTGAACTCCAAAAGGTCTAGCCAGTGCACGCCGATGTCGCCAAAGGCCCTGGACGCGCCACCCAAGCTCGGGTCCACACGCCAATCGTTGTCGCTGTCACGGGCCAGCCAGTCCTGGAGGTAATAGCCGTGAAGGGTACTGAGGCGACCGCCTTCGCCGCTGCGGACCCGCTCTCGCAGTTCTCGCACCATCGGGTAGTAGCGGTAGACAAACGGTACGGCCGTGAGCACGCCCGCCTCTGCTGCAATGTCGACTAGGCGCGCGGCCTCCACGAAGGTCGTGGCGAGAGGCTTTTCGCAGATAACGTGCTTACCAGAACTAAGGGCTGCTCCTGCCAGGTCGAAGTGCGTGTTGTTGGGGGTGCAAATGTGCACCACATCGACATCAGGGGCCTCAAGGAGCTCGTTGACAGAAGGAGCAACCCGCTCCGCCTGGGCCATTGCCTGGAGCGCAACTGCGTCGTCGGTCTCCGCCCCCGCGACGCCAACGACGGTCCCGCCAACCGCCCGCACTGCGGCTAGGTGCACACGGGCGATGAAACCTGCGCCGATCACGGCGACACGCACACCGGCGCCTGGCATATGCAGGTAGTTAGGCGAAACGGGGCTGCCTGCTTGATTCATGACAACCCCCAGCCAGTTCCCTCGCCGCCCATACGCCTCATAGGTACCATGCCGACTATCTTACACTCATTGCCGACCGAAGTCTACTCCATACTGCGATAAGATCGCATTGGTTGACTATGCTTGGGCGAACGCTGAACATAGATACGACGATGACCAACGAAACTTCTTTAGATAGCGTCGAGACGACAGTCGCCTTGCTCAACCTGGTCCGCTTCGGCCA
>JAMDDF010000141.1:0-9684 GCA_023489205.1 Actinomycetota bacterium
CCGAAGGCCTGGGGCAGCACCCGGTTCGACCAATGCGTGAGAGTGAGCGGCACAGCCGATGCCGGCGTACTCTCCTTGGGACCAATAGAGCTGGTTGTGAGCGCACTCAGCCCCCGGCAGCGCCCAGTTGGAGATCTCGTACCACTCGAAACCTTCTGCCCCCAAAACGGCGTCCGCCAACGCGTACTTGTCGGCCTGGTCGTCGTCGTCGGGGTAGCGGGCCATGTCTTTGGACAAAGGAGTGCCTGCTTCGACGCTCAGCGCATAAGCCGAGACATGCACCGGGGGAGGTGACAGCGAAAGTACCGAGACGAGCGTCTCGTTCCAATCGGCCAAGGACTCCCCGGCTGCCCCGAAGATCAGGTCGACGTTGTAGGCGCCGGCAAAGCCGGCCTCCCCGGCGAGCTCGACCGCACGGCGTAGCGCAGAAGGTCGGTGCTGCCTGCCAAGAGACCCAAGGACGTGGGGGACCATCGACTGAGCGCCAAAAGACAGGCGCGCGACGCCAGCCTGGCGGTACGCAGCAAGCTTGGAGGCCGTGACCGTCTCTGGGTTGCACTCGACGGTCACCTCGGCGTCGCTGGCGAGGCCGCAAGCGTCCTTGAGCGCCGACAAGACCTCTAGGAGCAGGCTAGCCGGCAAAAGCGAAGGCGTACCCCCGCCGAAGAAAGCCGACGTGGCACTCCGCCGGGGCGCCTGCAACCGGGCGGCGACCTCCTTGGTGCATGCGCCCACGTAGCGCTCCCAGATCGCCTCGCGCCCGACCCAGGTCGCGAACGCGCAGTAGTCGCAACGGTGCTGGCAAAAAGGGATGTGGACGTAGACGCCGAAAGGCTCCCGCACGTCTCGATTAACCTAGCTGAGCTGTGCTGGTTGTGCTGTTCCCCGGGCAAGGCTCCCAAAGACCTGGCATGGGCGCGCCATGGCAGGACCACCCTTCTTGGGAGCTGGTAGGCCAGATCTCTGAAGCGGTGGGGCGTGACGTAGCCAAGCTCCTGGTCGACGCCGGGGCAGAGGAACTGCGTGCCACCCGCAACGCCCAGCTCGCTACCTTCGCCCTCAGCCTAACGGTCCTCGACGCAGCGAGGGCTGGCCCGCTCGGCCGCGTCGCACCGAGCCTGTGGAAGGCGGTAGCGGGCCACAGCCTCGGGGAGTACAGCGCGCTCGTGGCAGCGGGCGCTGTCGATTTCCAACAAGGAGCCCGCCTGGTAAACGCCAGGGGCGAAGCCATGCAGGCTGCCGCTGACGCCGAGGAGGGCACCATGGCGGCGGTGCTCGGGATGGACCTGAGCACCCTGGCCGAGATTTGCCAAGGTACTGGTGGCGCCTGGGTGGCCAATGACAACGCTCCTGGACAGGTGGTGGTCGCGGGCACGCGCTCGGGCGTCGCCGAGGCCAGCGAGCGAGCGCTCGAAGCGGGCGCCAAGCGGGTCGTCCCCCTACAGGTTGGCGGAGCGTTCCACACCCCCATGATGGCGCCTGCCCTGGCCCGTCTCCAAGCTGCGCTCCAAACAACGGCGTTCACGCGTCCTGCTTGGCCTATCGTGTCTAACCTCGACGCGAGCGCCCACTGGGACGGCTTTTGCGCCCTGCTGTTGGCCCAGCTGTGCTCCCCGGTGCGCTGGAGGGAGTCTCTCCTAGCGCTCGGGCAGGAGGCAGGCACCCTGTTCGTAGAGCTCGGGCCGGGTACGGAGCTGTCGGGGATGGTCCGCCGGACAGTCCCCGGCGCTAGAAGGGCAAACGTCGCCCGGCCCGAAGACCTCGCTGGGCTCGAGGTAGCGCTCGAGGCCACGCTCGGACCGGCGCTCGGCTAGCTGTAGGGGGCCTCGCTATAGGGCGCCTGGTAAAGAGCCGGCCCGCTCGGCACCGAGCCAGTGGCGCCAGTTCGCCGACAACCCGGCCTTGACCTGGTCGGGCGACATCTCGAGGACCTCGCGGGAGACCAAGTCAACAAGCGCGCGCTGGCGCGTGTAGTCGTGGGCGACGCCGGCGAAAAGGGGACGCCGGTAGGCGACAAGATCACCCGGCGCCCCAGGCCCGAAGCCCCAAAGTGCAAACGCCAGTTCCATATCGTGCACAACGGGCCCCCGATGGAACATCGAGGCGCGCCGGGCACCACAAACGAAGCAGCCAGCGACCACGTCAGCTTTGTGCTCGCCGTCGGCCAGGACCGCCCGCTCGGCCACTTTGTTCGCGAGCTTGAGGCCGAAGCCTAAGTCTGGGCCGGTCGAGCCGAGCTCCCGGCCTTGGGGTTGACGAAGGTTGGCGATCTCGCCGGGGCGGTCCTGGAGCCAGTGCCCGGGCGTGGACAACCGGTACAAAGGCCGGACCCTGTCACCTTTCATCAGCGGCACGTAATCGGGTTGCGCCATCTCCGAGCAAGCTAGCGGGCCCGGGGCGTCGAGGCCTACTCGCCGGTACCGGCCAGCTCGTGCTCGGTAGCACCGCCGTGGAGCAGCCCGAAGACGATGGAGTCCGACAGGGCCGCCCAGGAGGCTTCGATCACATTCTCAGACACGCCAATGGTCGTCCACGTGCGCTCACCGTCGGTAGAGTCGATGAGCACTCGCGTCACCGCAGCCGTGCCCTTGGAAGACTCGATGACGCGTACCTTGAAGTCGGTTAGGTGGATGGCGGCTACCTCGGGGTGGCTGCGGCCAAGGGCCTTGCGCAGCGCAGCGTCCAGGGCGTTCACGGGGCCATTGCCCTCGGCGACCTCCATGATCCGCTCGTCACCTACGTAAAGCTTGATCGTCGCCTCGGTCGAGAAGCTCCCGTCGGGGCGCAGCTCGGTCATGACCCGGTGCGACTCCAACCGGAAAAACGACTGCTTCCATCCCGTAGCGGCCCTCATCAAAAGCTCTAGCGAGGCGTCCGCCACCTCGAAGTGGTAACCCCCGTGCTCAAGCTCCTTCAGCCTCTCCACCACATATGAGGTCTCCTCCGAAGACAGCTCCAGGCCCATCTGGGCCGCTTTCAGGGCAACGCTCGAACGCCCCGACATCTCCGAGACGACAAAGCGCGTGGTGTTGCCCACGGCCTCGGGCTCCACGTGGGAGTAGGCGCTCGGCGCCCGCGCGATGGCGCTGGTGTGGATCCCCGCCTTGTGGGCAAACGCGGACACTCCCACGAAGGGCTGGTGCGCCGGCGGCACAAGGTTGACGATCTCTGCGATATGGCGCGCTACCGGTGTGAGGAGCCGGAGGCGGTCGGTGCCGATAGTCTCGACGCCGAGCTTCAATGACAGGTCCGCGATGACTGCCGTCAGGTCCGCGTTGCCCGTGCGCTCGCCGTAACCGTTGACGCAGCCTTGCACGTGGTCAGCCCCTTCGAGCACCCCCACCAGCGAGTTCGCGACCGCGCAGCCAGAGTCGTTGTGGAAGTGCACGCCAAGGCTGCCCCCCACGGCCCCCCGCACCGCCCGCACTACCTCAGCGGCTTGGTGGGGCAGCATCCCTCCGTTGGTGTCGCAAAGCACCGGGGTGGCACCGCAGCCCTCGATGACGGCGAGGAACTCCCTAGCGAAACCGGGGTCTTCAAAGTAGCCGTCGAAAAAGTGCTCTGCGTCAACGAACACGGTCTTAGCGTTGTTGCGCAGGAACGTCACCGAGTCCGCCACCATGTCGAGGGCCTCCGCCCTTGTCGTGCGCAGCGTCTCGGTGATGTGCCAGGGCGACGACTTGGCGACCAAGCACACGTGGCTCGTGCCGGCACCGGCGAGCTCGGCCATGACGGGGTCGTCCTCGGCCCGGGCACCTGCCTTGCGTGTCGAACCGAACGCCACCAGCTTGGCGTCGGCCAAGGCGAGCTCGCCGGCAGCTGCACGCTCGAAGAACTCCTTGTCCTTGGGGTTTGCCCCCGGCCAGCCCCCCTCGACGTAGTGGACCCCCAACCTGTCCAGTTGCTCCGCCACCCGCAGCTTGTCGGCCACAGTCAGCGAAAGGCCCTCAGCCTGGCTGCCATCGCGAAGGGTCGTGTCGAAGATCTCCACGCGGGAGGGAGGCTGGCCCTGAAAAGCGCTGGCAGGCCCGTGCCCCTCAGCTGACATATTCGACCCAGTGCTGGTAGCGGTCCACCTCTCCCCGCACGGCAGCCTTATAGACCTCTTGGACCTTGCGGGTCACAGGGCCCGGGCTGCCGTCGCCCACGAGGCGGTCGTCCACCGAACGCACAGGCACCACTTCAGCCGCCGTCCCAGTCAAGAACACCTCGTCAGCAGTGTACAGGTCGCTGCGCAAGATGTTCGCTACCTCGACCTCTAGGCCGATGTCGTGAGCGATCGCCGCTATCGAGGACTGCGTTATACCCTCAAGGGCCCCGGCAGAGACGGGCGGGGTGACGAGGCGGTCATTACGCCAGACAAAGATGTTCTCGCCTGTGCACTCGCTCACGTAACCCTGAGGCGAGAGAAGCACGGCCTCGTCGTAGCCGGCGTTCAACGCCTCGGCCTTGGCCATGGAGGAGTTGACGTACATGCCCGTACCTTTGGCCGCCGGGGGTAGGGCATTGGGGTCGTGGCGCTGCCACGAGCTCACCTTCAACCGGACACCGTTTTGCACACCCTCGTCACCGAGGTAGGCGCCCCAGGGCCAGACCGCGACAGAAACGTTGACCTGGCAGTTGAGGGTCAATAGGCCCATCTCCCCGTAACCGAGGTACACGAGCGGCCTTATGTAGCACTCGTCCACCTTGTTGGCCACGACAGTCTGCTTCACGGCCTCCACGAGCTGCGCCTCGCTGTAGGGGATGTCTATCAAGAAGATCTTGGCCGAGCTAAAAAGCCTCTTTACGTGGTCGGACAGGCGGAAGATCCCAGGCCCGCGCTCCGTGTGGTACGCGCGGACCCCCTCGAAGACACCGCATCCGTAGTGCAGCGAGTGAGTAAGGACGTGGATCTTGGCGTCGTCCCAGGCGACGAGCTCCCCGTCCATCCAGATGTAATCGGTCTTGGTGATCGGCACTACCAGCTCACACCCTTTCTGCTATTGCGTCACCGAACTGGCTCGTAGTCATAGAAGCGGGAGGCTCGAAACCCTGAACGGCCTTGGTGATGCGAGCCGCGGCGTCCCCGAGGCCCAGGTAGTCGAGCATCATGGCGGCCGAGACGATCGCCGCCGCCGGGTTGGCCTTGCCGGTGCCGGCGATATCAGGAGCGCTGCCGTGGACGGGTTCGAAAAGCGACGGCCCGGTGCGTGCCGGGTTCAGGTTCGCCGAAGCGGCCCGGCCGATCCCCCCGGTGATCGCGCCCGCCAGGTCGGTCAGGATGTCGCCGAAGAGGTTGTCGGTCACCACTACGTCGTAGCGGCCCGGCGACTCCACCATGTAGATGCAAGCGGCGTCCACGTGGTGGTAGTCCGTCTCGACTCCAGGGTGCTCGGCGGACACTTCTGCGAAGGTCCTCCGCCAAAGGTCGCCCGAGTAGTTAAGCACATTGGTCTTGTGGACAAGTGTCAGGTGGCGCCGACGCTCCTCTGCGAGCTCGAAGGCGAAGCGGACGCAGCGCTCCACGCCAAAGCGTGTGTTCAGGGAACCTTGGGTTGCCACCTCTGCGGGCGTCCCCTTGCGCAGGAAACCGCCCTCGCCAGCGTAGGGCCCTTCGGTGTTCTCCCTCACTACCGCGAAGTCGACCGGGACGCCGGCCCCGACGCTCGCCTGGGCGTGAAAAGGCCTCAGGTTGATGTACAGGTCCAGCTCGAAGCGCAAGCGCAGCAGGAGCCCCCGCTCTAGCACCCCCGGAGGGACCAGAGGAGACCCGACAGCACCGAGCAAGATGGCGTCAAAGCCGCGCAGCTGCGTCAGGGTCTCATCGGGGAGGACCTCGCCGGTAGCCAGGTACCTCTTGGCACCAAGGTCGAAATAGGCCGTGTCCAGCTCAGCGCCAGCCGCGCGCGCCACCTTCAACGCCTCGGCCACCACTTCGCCCCCGATGCCGTCACCGGCGATGACAGCAACTTTATGGCTCACAACGCTCCTCCTTGCTTGTTCTGCTCGCCTGTTCTGCTTGCTCGCTTGCCGTGCCTGTTGGTTGTTGCTCGGTAGATGCTTGCTCAAAGGTCCCTATAGCACCCGTGACCCTGGCCCTATATGAAAACGACCGCCCCATGGGGGACGGTCGGGCTTGACGCGTGCGCAGGGCACACGTCAAGTGGCGATCACTACGATGGCCCGCAAGCCGACGGCCCGGTTCATAGGTCTTCAAAGTATCGCAGCCCGTAGCCTCCCTCGTCAACACCAAGCGCTGGTACCCTTCCGCTATGGGTACGACGAAGTTGTCGGCTTCCACTTACCAACGCCTCCAGGCCGAGCTCGACGACCTAAAAACGCGGGGCAGGGTGGACATAGCCCGGGCCATCGAGGCGGCGCGCGCCCTGGGTGACCTCTCTGAAAACGGCGACTACCACGCGGCCAAGGACGCCCAGGGCAAGATGGAGGCCCGCATCCGCCAACTCGAGGCGATGCTGGAAGATGCCGAGATCGTAGAGACTGCTGGCCCCGCTGAAGAGGTCGCCACCGGCGTGACGGTGAGGCTGCGCTACGCCGGCGACGACGAGGTCGAGCGCTACCTGGTGGGCTCGATCGAAGAGCGCGACTCGGGAGCCCCAGTGATCTCGCCAGGCTCGCCCCTTGGCCAGGCCTTGATGGGCCGGCGGGCTGGCGAGAGCGTTACCTACGAGGCTCCCAGCGGCAAGCTCGAGGTCGAGATCGTGTCCGTCGGCGACTGAGCGCACAGCGGGCAAGCTCGAGCTAGCTAGGCCCTACCAAGCGGGCCCAGGCCGGCCCAAAGACACCTTGAGCGCGTCAAAATAAACGTGGCCCCATAAAATTAGCCCGGTGAACGAGCGTTCGGAGCGTTACTTAGAAGCCGTCCACGACGGCCTTGTCATTTTTGACGGGGCTACCGGGACCAACATACAAGAGCTGTCACTAGGCGCCGCCGACTTCGGGGGCCCCGACCTGGAAGGCTGCAACGAGCAGCTGTGCAAGACAAGGCCCGACGTCATCGCCGGGCTTCACCGGTCGTTTTTCGACGTCGGCTGCAACGTTGTCGAGACAAACAGCTTCGGGGCGCTCCCCTGGGTCCTGGCCGAGTACGCCATCGCAGGCAGCGCCGCCGAATTGGCCCGCTCGGCCGCCACCATCGCGCGGAGCGTGGCAGACGAGTACCCCGGGGACCGCTGGGTAGCCGGCTCGCTCGGGCCTGGGACCAAGGTCGCCTCGCTTGGCCAGATCGGCTTCGCCGAAATGCGCGACGGCTACCAGACCACAGCCACGGGCCTCCTGGAAGGCGGGGTAGACCTCCTCTTGATCGAGACCGTACAAGACCTGCTCCAGGCCAAGGCAGCCATGATCGGCTGCCGGCGGGCGATGGAGGCGACCGGCCGCCAAGTACCGCTCCAGGTGCAGGTCACGATCGAGACGACCGGGCGGATGCTCATGGGCAGCGAGATAGGCGCTGCGCTCACGACCCTCGATGCCATGCGACCTGACGTGATCGGGCTCAACTGCGCCACCGGGCCCGAAGAGATGGGGGAGCACCTGCGCTACCTTTCTGCGCACTGCCGCGTGCCGGTCTCCTGCCAGCCCAATGCTGGCCTACCCTCGGTCGTCGACGGCAAGATGCACTACGACCTGACGCCGGCACAGCTCGCCGAGTACCACCACCGCTTTGTAACCGAGCTCGGGATCTCGGTGGTGGGCGGGTGTTGCGGGACCACGCCCGCGCACCTGCGGGCGGTCGTCGAAAGCCTCGCCGGCGTATCACCGCTTACGCGCGAGCCTGATTTCGAGCCTGGCTGCGCCTCTCTTTACACCCACGTCCCCTACGACCAGGCGCCCTCGGTGCTAAACATCGGCGAACGGACCAACGCCAATGGTTCGAGGGCCTTTCGCGAGTCCATGCTCGCCAAGGACTGGGACGCGTGCGTCTCTTTGGCTAAAGGCGCCGTTCGTGGCGGCAGCCACGTGATCGACGTTTGCGTCGACTATACCGGCGCGGACGGCGTATCGGACATGGCCGAAGTAGCGGGACGCTTCGCGACCCAGTCCACGCTCCCGCTGATGCTCGACTCGACCGAGGCGCCGGTAATCGAGTGCGGCCTGCAACGCGTCGGGGGCAAGCCGTTCATCAACTCGGTCAACCTGGAAGAGGGGGACGGGGCGGGGACGCGCCTCGACAAGTTCTTGCGCCTAGCGCGCGAGTACGGGACAGCTGTGGTCTGCACCTGCATTGACACCCAGGGCCAAGCTCGCACTGCCGAGCACAAGCTCGCCGCGGCCCGCGCCATCTACGAGATCGCTGTCGAGCGCTACGACATGCGAGCCGAGGACCTTTTCTTCGACGCCTTGGTGCTGCCGGTGTCTACCGGCATGCAGGAGAGCCGGCGCGACGCCCTCGAGACTATAGAGGCCATTAAGCTCATAAAGGCTGCCCTACCTGGCGTACGCACGCTGCTTGGGATTTCCAACGTGAGCTTCGGCCTCACAGCGCCGGCGCGCCAGGCCTTAAACTCGGTGTTCCTCCACGAGTGCCAGGAGGCGGGCCTCGATGCTTCGATCGTCAACTCAGGGCGTATCGTGCCCCTTGCCAGGCTGGCGCCCGAAGTCCTAAAGGCCTGCTCGGACCTGGTTTACGACCGTCGTTCCGCTGGCTACGACCCCCTCGCGCAGCTGCTCGGGCTCTTCGAGGGCGTCAGGTCGCCCGCCGACCAGGCCGAGGACAAAAGCTCCTGGCCTATCGGGCGCCGTCTCAGCCAGCGCGTAGTCGAGGGGGCGCGTGAGGGCTTGGAGGCCGAGCTTGACGAGGCCCTCGGGACGGGGATGCCGGCACTAGAGGTAGTGAACGGCCCCTTGATGGACGGGATGAAAACCGTGGGAGACCTCTTCGGCTCTGGCCAGATGCAACTGCCCTTCGTGTTGCAGTCTGCAGAGGTTATGAAGGCCGCGGTCGCGTACTTGGAACCGCACATGCCGCGCTCGGGCGGGCGCTCCAGGGGCAAGGTGGTGCTTGCCACCGTAAAAGGCGACGTGCACGACATCGGCAAGAACCTGGTCGACATCATACTCACCAACAACGGCTACGAAGTTCACAACCTAGGCACCAAAGTGCCCATATCGGAGATGGTGCAAAAAGCCGAAGAGGTGGGTGCCGACGCCATCGGGATGTCCGGGTTGCTCGTAAAGTCGACCCTCATAATGAGGGACAACCTCCTCGAGCTAAACGACCGGGGGCTTTACCGCTACCCAGTCCTGCTCGGCGGCGCCGCCCTCACCCGCACCTACGTCGAGCGTGACCTGCGCTCGCAGTACAACGGCCGTCTGTTTTACGGTAAGGACGCCTTCGAAGGCCTGCGGACGATGGACCGCCTGATGGAGCTGGCGCTCGAGGGCCGCGACGACCCCGACTTCGGCCGCGCCCTCGGTGGCCGAGCCGGCGTCGCTCCACGAGGTACGCCGGCCATCCCAAAGCACCACGACGGGGGGCCTCCTTCCAGGGCTCCCTCAGTGGCAGCCGACAACCCAGTGTTCGAGCCGCCATTTTTGGGCTCCCGTTTAGAAAAAGGGTTACCTCTAGAGGAGATCACGAAGTACCTAAACGAAACCTCGCTCTACCGTAACCAGTGGGGCTACAGGCCCGAGCCGGGCGAAAGCGACGGGGACTTCAAGGCCCGCGTCCGCGCCGTGCTG
>JAMDDF010000141.1:9694-22827 GCA_023489205.1 Actinomycetota bacterium
CTGCCAACTCCGACGGCAACGACCTGGTGATCTGGGCCGACCGAGACCGCTCGGCCGAGCTGACACGCTTCAGGTTCCCTCGCCAGGGCGCCGACCCTTGGCTCTGCATAGCAGACTTCTTCCGCCCGGTACTAAGCGACGAGGTCGACTACGTCGCGTTCCATGTGGTCACGATGGGCGCGGCCGCCTCACGGCGCGCGGCTGAGCTGTTTAGCTCGGACCGCTACAACGACTACCTTCACCTCCACGGCCTGTCCGTCGAGATGACAGAAGCCTTGGCTGAGTACTGGCACAGGCGCGTGCGCGAGGAGTGGGGTTTCGCCGCTGAGGACGGCCCGACCCTCGCCGGCCTGTTCCGCCAGCACTACAGAGGCGGCCGCTACTCATGGGGCTACCCGGCCTGCCCTGACCTCGAAGACAATGCGCGGGTCGCCTGGCTGCTCAACGCCTCCCGGATCGGAGTCGAGTGCTCGGAGCAAACCTCTTGGCAGTTCCACCCCGAGCAGACCACCGCGGCCATAATCTGCCACCACCCCCAGGCGAAGTACTTCGTCATACGTCGCAGCTCTGCGGTGCCTGAGCCCACCAACTAGGGACCCCACCAACTAGGGACTGGGCATTGTAGCCACTTGTTAGCATGACCGGTCCCACTCGGCCATTTCGCCTAGCCTCGGTGTTTCACGCCTAGACGGGCATGTTTGAGGTAGTGTCCACCAAAGTGCCTGTCCTGTAAGGGATAATTGAGGTCAAGGTCTTAACAACCTCCCCCAGGAAAGGCTTATGCCGGCTTTTTTTGCCAAACTACTGAACCTTCGCCCCCGGCACCATGCCGCGATCCTGGTCGGCGTGGCGATCTTTTTCATCCTGGTAGGCGGTATAGTTTTCGCTGCGACACAGGGGCTCAGCGTCACCACAGGTTGGTACTGGGCGCTCGAAACTGCCACAACCGTTGGCTACGGCGACGTGGTGGCCAAGAACACCGTGGGGCGGGTGGTTGCTTCGATCGTGATGCTGACTACGATCCCGTCCCTCGCCGGCGCTTTCGCCGTCGTCACCGGTTCGAGCGTCGCAAGTGGAGTCAGGAGGCTCATGCAAATGACTGAAAAGTTCCCCGAGGGCTCCTACGTCTTGGTGCTCGGCATGCACCCCGCAATACCGGTTGTCTTAGAGGAGCTGGAGCGTGCAGGCCAGGCTGTGGTGCTGATCGCCGACGTCGAGCCATCGAGCGTAGCGCGCCATGTGCATTTTATAAAAGGCGACCCCACCTCCGAAGACGTCCTCGCCCGCGGCCGTCCCGAGAGCGCGTCCAGGATCTTGATCGCGACCGGTGACGACGGCGACGTCTTGGTGAGCGCCGTGCTCGTGCACCAAGAGGCGCCGGCGGTACCAGTCACAGCCCTAGTGGGATCGCGCCGCCTTATACCAGCGCTAAAGGACCTTGGCGTCCTCCAAGTGCTCTCGCCCGAAGACCTCACTGGGCACACCGTCGCCAAGGGCCTCGAGGCACCCCACGCCGGCGAGGTTCTCATGCACCTCGTCCGCTCCGAAGACCACCGTTTGGCAGAGTACCGAGTGGGCGAGGGGGCTCAAGCGCTCCCCCTAAGCTCCATACGAGCGCAAAGCCACGGACTGGTCCTCGGCGTCGTGCAGGGCTCATCGGTATCGCTCGGAGTGACAGACGACCCCGAAGTAAGGCCGGGCGACCTTCTCCTCATGGTCGAAGCTAACGGGACCGGGCACCACGGCGGCACTGCCACGTCGTAGCCAGCCCACCCACGGGCCTCCACCTGTCCACTGGCTGGCAACGGGCGCGCCCAGACCCTAGATTGTGCTGAGGCAATCCAGCCCGAGGCAGAGATTAGCTCCGCCTCCTCGACCAAGGAGCGTCATGGCAATAGGCGAAAAGGTACTACATTTCCAAGGCAAGGGCACCGACCTCAGCACCGTGCAGCTCAAGATCGAAAACTACCTAAAAAACGAGGGTTTCTCGGTTCAATCGTCCCCACGAAGCGCGCAAGGTGCGGTCCTTCAGGCAAAAAAGGGCGGCTTTTTGAGAGGAGTGGTCGACGCCGACCGCGCCCTCACGATCATGATCTCGGGTGAGCCCAACGACTTCACGGTCAGGATAGGCATCGGTAAATGGCTGCAGCACCTGGGAGTAGCGGCCTTGGAGACGCTCCTCATCTCCGACTTGTTCCTCGTGGTCGATGTCGCAGAAAGTGCGTGGAACTTTGAGATCGAGGACAAGCTCACCAAACAGATCGAGACCTTCGTCGGCTGACAGCCATTTACGCCGCAGGCGAGCCCACGCCCGCCCGTAGCCGAGCAAAGCCTGGCGTCCACCAGCCGCGCCCTTCGGGGGTCACCACCTGGGACTCGTACCCGGCGAGGCCTTCGAGCCACTCGGGGGCCCTTGGCCCCATGGCCAGCGCGGCGGTGGCGTAGGCATCAGAGGTGGTGAGGTCGGGCCCAACTACGCTCACCGAGGCAAGCCCACACGCTGGGTGGCCCGTAAAGGGGTCGACCACGTGGAGCCCACGTTCGTAGGTGCCTGAGGTGGCCACCGCACCTTCTGGTACCACCAGCGCCGCAGTGAGGGCGCTCGTGTCGAGCGGGTGGCGTAGCCCTATGGCCCATCGGCCTCCGCCGAGAGGTTTGCCACGGAAGCGCAAGTCGCCGCCGGCGTCAATCAGGTGGTCGGAGAGACCGTGGTCCACCAAGACCTCCGACGCCCGGTCGATGGACCAGCCTTTCACCACTCCGCTCGGGTCAAAGCGGCCGGTCGCCCAAGCATCAAAAAAGCCTGCTGTTTCCCTACACAAGCGGTGGCACAGCGCGAGGACGTGGGCGAGCTCTGGGCTGCACTCGCCGGCGGGCAGTTCCCCTCGGTCGAAGCGGTTGACCTCGCTGTCGTCTTTGTAGGTGCTAAAGGTCCTGTCCACAAAGTGGAGCCACTCGACCGCCTCCGCCACGGCAGCCTCCACCGCCAAGCGGGGCGCCTGGCTGTGGACGTAAAAGGTGACGACGGTGCCCATCACGGCCTCTTGGTGCACGAGGGGCGCGGGCGTCACGTACGCCCCTTCAAGGAAGCCTCGGCCCCGAGCGTGCAGGTAAGCAAGCTGAGCTGGCAACGAAGGCCCCTCAGCAACTCCTTGTGCACACAGTGGCCTTCCGGCAAGTTAGCACTCATGCGAGGCATTGTCGGGGTGAGAACTGAAGCGGGTATGAACTTGGCCGAAGTTCTTCCTAGGGCGGCACGCTCAGCACTTCGCGAAGCTGGCCCGTACGGGGCCGGGCCACCGGCTCTAGTAGTTAACCTCCAATGGACAAGGCGAACACGTGCAGCGCCGGCTGGTAACCCGTGACGCTCCCGAGCGGTGGCAACGTGACGGCCTCGACTGTCTTGCCCGCCTCCAGAGGCACGGATTGCTCGAAAAGGTAAACAGTGTGCCCCGAAGAGCCGCTCGGGTAGTTCGCATAGTTCACCGCAGCGACGGTGACGTTGTCTGGGTTGCCGTTAGAGCCCGCTTGGTACCAGAAGTTTCCCACGTCCAGCGTGAACGACTCCGTGGTGCCGTCGGTGTAGTAGATGGTCCCAGTCCCCGACTCCGCCGAGTTGTTGGCCGCCGCCAGGAAACCGAGCGTGGTCCCCGTGCCGCTGAGCGCGATCGTCTGGCCCTCGGCCATGGTGTTGTCAGGCATCGCGGCGGCTACGTCCGGCCATGTGAAGCTGAGGCCGCCTGCACTTAGGGTTGCGCCGGGCGTGATGCCATCGACGGCCAACCCCTGTGCTGAATAAGAAGTGCCGATCCCGTCAAAGCCGATAAAGCCCGTGTAGGGGTCGGGGTCCGAGTTGTCTGTCACCGCGGTGTTGTTGAAGGTCGAGGTGAGGCTTGCGTAGGGGACCGAGAGCGAGGCTGCGTTCGTGAGCGTCTCGAGGCGGCCGCCTACAGTGCCCATCGGTGCCCCGGGCCCGCCGGGTAGCCCCGGCGGGGCAAGTGGGCCGGGAGGGCTGGGGGGCACGACGGGCCCCGGCGGCCCGCCCCTGAACGTAGCGACGCTTAACAGGCCTACGGTGCCAGGTGTGAGGCCGGCCGACGGGGCCGTCACGAAGAACTGGACCGAGCGCGCCGAGCGCGGCGCAACCGTCCCGGCGTTAGTAGTGAGCGTGCCTGCATTGGAGGTGAGCGTGGCAGCGTCGGAGGTAAGCGTCCAGCCCGACGGGACAGACAAGGAGATGGCGGCATCACTGAGGGGCCTGCGAGTGGGGTTGGTGAGAGTCGCTGCCACCGTGAAGCTCCCCTCTGCCAGAGTGGTCGACGGGACCACTCCCAGGGTTGGGGCCAGGTGCGCCGGCGGGCCGTAGACGGCCGGGTCGTAACCGGGGCTGGCGACAGGTTGCACCTGGAGGCTGCTCAACTGGTTGCCGAGAGCCACCAGGCTCACCTGGGCCAACCCGCCCGTTGTCTCGTCTAGGCCCCAGTCGGCGATGGCGAGGGTGTTGGGGCCGTTGTCGTCCAAGATGCCCGCCGGCACGTAGAACTGGTGCTGAGGCCCGACGTTGTTGACGTAGCGGCCGATGAGCCAACCGTTCACGTAGATGAACGCCCGGTAGTCTTTCGTGCCCGCGCCAGGGCCAGGGCCTCCGATCTGCACCGCGACCGGCACGTACTGGTCGGGCGGCAGGTGAAGGTTGAAGGTAGTGCGGTACCAACCGATGCCGGCGGGCACGCCTCGAGCCGCCCAACTGTCAGGCAACGTCACTGGCGTCCAGTCCCCGTCGGGGTAGCCGGGTAGGTCCCAGCCGTGGTTGGAACCGTACAGCCCGGCAGCGTTCATTATCCCGCGCACGGGATCTTGGAGGACAGGGTCGGCACCTTTTAAGCGCCAGGTGATCGGCTGGGACGACCCCACTAAAGAGGCGCTGTAAAGGCCGACCTTTTCTCCCGAAGGCCCCTCAGGGTTGCCAGTGTCCTCGACCAAGAGGGCTATGACATTGTCCCTACCGGCCTTCACGGAACCCGCCGGGAAGCTAAAGGTGCTCGTGGAGGGGCCGGCTGCCCCAGCCGAACCCAGGAACGCCCCGTTGAGCCACACTGAATAAGCGCCGGTCGGCGCTATCCCGTCGACCGTAAGCTTCACGCCAGTCTCAGTACCCGTCGCCACGAAGTGGCCCCGGTACCACACGAAACCGTAGCCGTAGCCGTAGTCCGAGGCATAAAGCACTGGGGTCGACGGCGAGCTCACGTTGGAGACAGGATGGTCAGCCAACGTCCAGTCGCTGTCGTTGTAGCCGGGTTGGGCCTCAGGGGCCCCATAGGCGAACTTCCAACCACTAAGGGCCGGGAGAGCGACCGGCGCTGGCCCAGGCACTGTGCCGGCGAGCGAGCCGTCTGTTTGACGCTGCACGGCCACAGGAGCGCCGTCCCAGTAGACCGAGGTTATGGCTGGGCCTGCCCAGACCGAAAGCGGGCCACTGGTCGACGTGTCGCCCGTGAGGAGCAGCTGTGGACCGCGCACCGTAGCCGTGCGGACCAGGTAGGCGCCCTCCACGAGCACGGGCCCAGCGGCCGTCTGCTCCGGCCAGAACTCCTCTGCCGTGTTCGTGTCGGCGATCAGTAGGAGCAGGGGCGGGCGGCCGCCTCCGCTGACCCGCACCTCCTGGAGGCCGTTGTGGACGTAGTCGAGGCGCAAGTCTCCGCTGGCCGGGTCCCAGTTGACCTGCACGTTGCCCGACAGGACATCTACAGTCGGCCTGCTCGTGTAGTTGAGGACGGTCTCACCGTCTGTGCCCGCGGGGTCATAGAGGAGGGCTACTTCCTCTCCTGCGATCGTCGCGTGGGTCGTTAGCTCGGAGGTCGAGTAAACGAGGTGCTGGCCACCAAAATTGTAGTTGGCCACTAGAAGGCGGGCGTCCCTTCCCTCCAAGGTGATGCTGCCGCTCTGGGGCACGGCAGGGAAGTAGTCGGCCAGCTCCGCCGGGGTCGGCACGTTGATCGCATCTATTACCACAGTGTCCGCGCTGGACTGGGAGTCCTTGTTGCCAGTCACCGTGATCGTGAGCGTGTGCGTCCCCTGGGAGAGCCCGGTGTCGGTAAACAAGACCTGTTGGAACTCCTTGCAGCATGAGTCGTAGGTGTCCACGTAGCTCGGGCTACCACCGTCCACAGACACTGCCGCTATGCCGCCGTTGGTGTCCTTCGGGCCGATCCACTGGACCGCCGTCCCCGTAAAGGTCACCGTGACGCTCGCTCCCGCCTGCTGAGACCAGGATTCGGTCTGGTCATAGTCCCCGCTCGTGTACCCCGCAGATGGCCCCGCGTGCGTCCAGTCGCCGCTGTAGACGAGAGCCGAGCTCGTGTCGTCATAGGTGTAGCCCGCCGCCTCGTCGGTATTTAGCGCCAACTGCGTGCTCACTGTCACGTTAGAAGAGGCGTTTGCCTGGCGGAGGTAAACGAACTCTGCCCCGTCGCTCGGGTTGTAGCGCGACATCGTCAAGATAGCGCTGTTGGTAGTGGTGGGCGCCGGCCCCTCCTGCGTTTCGGTCAATGGCCCGACGGAGGTCTCGAAGTCGTTGATCAGCTTGTTCTCGCCGTACTTGGACCCGACGATGTCGTTTGGTTGGGAGGGCGTGCCGATCTCGCCGGTCTCACTGATCGCAGCCCCATAGTCGTAGCTCGTATAGACGTCTGGGTCGGGCAGCCAGCCCCAGTTGGTGCCGCCCACTCCCATGTAGTTGGACTGGATCGTCACTCCCTGGGCCACGTTGTTTTTGTAGAACACGTCTTCGAAGTCAGGCCCGGTCATCTTGTAGCAGTCGGCGTAGCCCGAACCTCCCCAGCCGTCAAAGGAGCCGCCCTGGAACTCAGGCAGGTACATCGGCTCGCCGGGGTAGCTCGGGTAGCCATAGGGCTCGGTGAACGCGGAGGTGTTCGAGCAGTCGAAGCCGAGCGGGTAGTTGTCGGTGCCACTTATGTCCACCGCACCGAGGCCGCTCGTGAAGGTCTGAGCCCCGCAGCACTGGTTGAAGGTGAACGGCACGTTGATCCCGTCGTTGATCGCTTGCTGCTCAAGGTCGGCCATGTACTGGTCGGCAGACTGGCCCTGCCCCGTGTACTCGTTTTCTATCTGGTACAAGATCACATCGCCGCCACTGGTGACCTGGTGAGCAGCAATTATCGGGTCGATCTCCGAGTACCACTGCAGTGCGGCGGACAGGTACGGCTCCACGTCGCTTCGGTAGCCGTTCGGGCTGGTCAGCACCCACGCAGGGATGCCGCCCCCGTTGGTCTCGGCATTGATGTAGGGACCGGGCCGGGCGATCACGTACAGGCCAGCCTCTTGGGCCATGTTTAAGAACTCGTTCATGTCGCGCACCCCGGTGAAGTCGTAAACCCCTGGCGAGGGCGACTGATAGGCCCAGTCGAAGTAGACCGTCACGGCGTTGTAGCCGTCCGCCCTCATCTTTTGGAGCCGGTCCAGCCAAAGCGAAGGTGACGGCGTGCGCCACGGGTCGAACTCCCCCGCGGTGATGAACACACGCTTTCCACCGATCAAAAGCGAGTAGCTGTCGTAGGTGACCTTCTCGGGCGTACCCCGGACAACATTGGTCGGCTGCGGGTTCATCTCGGGGGTTACCGGGTTGGTCGTGGCAGGTGGGCTCGACCCATCCCCGTTAGGAGGTGTGGCTGACGCGTTGGCCACGACGCTGAAGGTATAGCTCGTGCCATTGGCAAGGCCGTCCACGATCGCCCAGTCGTTCGGTACGTCTGCGGTCACGCTTTGGCCCCCTGGCTCAGCCGTCACCGTGTAGCTGGTCACCCTGCTCGCCCCGCTCGCGGGTGGGCACCAAAGCACCGTCGCAGAATTTTCCCCCTGGAGCGCGCGGGCCAAGGTCGGGGCGCTCAGCGTCGGGCTGCCGGCAGCTACAGGGCTAGCCGCTGGGCAAGAAGCGTCGCTCCCAGACGATACGACAGACGGCCCAAAAGGCAGCACCGGTGCGAGCGGCTGCCCGTGCCCAGGAGGTGCCTTGGCCGGCACCGGCTGTGCAAAAGCACCTGTACCCGTCGCCATACTGAGCGGCAACAACATCGCCACTGCCGCCACAACGGACCCGCCCAGCCGCAGCCCACGCACACGACCTAATACCACTGCGCCGCCCCCTCGCGCCAAGTGAAACCTCAGGTAACGAGACCTCAAGGTTATTTACATCTCATTTATACCCGCACCTAGCTAGGCCGTCAAGAGGTCTCGCCACTGCCATAGGGTCGTATGGTGCCCGAGGAGGTAGCCGTCGAGGTGGCGGGTCACGAGTTGGTGATCACCAACCCCGCCAAGGTGCTGTTCCCCGAGCGTGGTGAGACCAAGCTCGACCTCGTCGAGTACTACCGGGCGGTGCAGGGCCCGCTTTTGAGGGCCATGGGCGGGAGGCCGGTACTGCTACAGCGCTTCCCCAACGGTGCTACCGGGCCGTCGTTTTTCCAAAAGCGGGTACCCAAGCACCACCCCGAGTGGCTCCAGACCACGCAGGTGTCAACACCCAACGGCACCACCTCCCAGGCCCTCGTGGCCGCGGACCTCGCCCACGTACTTTGGGCCGTCAACCTGGCCTGCCTCGGCTTCCACGTCTGGGCTTACCGAGCCGACGACCCCACCCACGCTGACCAACTGCGCATAGACCTCGACCCAGGCACGGGGGTCACCTTCGACATGGTGCGCGAAGCCGCGAACGAGGTGCACGCCCTGCTCCAGGACCTCGGTATCGAGGCCCTACCCAAAACCACTGGCAACCGGGGCCTCCACGTTTTCGCCCAGCTGGAGGCCCGGTGGGGCTCTCTACAAGTGCGCTCGGCCGCCGTTGCCCTGGCGCGTGAACTCGAACGCCGGCGCCCTGACCTAATAACAGCCTCTTGGTGGAAGCAGGAGCGGGGCAGGCGGGTGTTTGTCGATTTCAACCAGAACGCCCCGCACAAGACCATATTCGGGGCATGGTCGGTGCGCGCACGACCGGGTGGCCAGGTTTCCACGCCCCTTTGGTGGGACGAGCTGGCGACCATAGCGCCCGACGACCTCACGCTTGCCAATGTGCCGGCGCGCGTCGCCCGGCGCGGCGACCCCTGGGCAGCCATGGCGGCCAACCCCCAATCCCTTGAGCCGCTCCTCGCCATGTACGACCACGACCAGGCTGCGGGCCTGCCCGACGCCCCCTGGCCCCCGGCCTACCCGAAAATGCCAGGGGAGCCGCTGCGAGCCCCTCCTAGGCGGGCCAAGACGCCGCCAAGCTGAGCAAACCGCCACAGAGCTGCTGGACATGGTCCCAAGGGAGCACTTTCAAAAGGGCCATGTGCGGTTTTTTGTGCTAGGTCTTACGGAGGCACCATTGCCCGTGCCACATCCACCAGTTCTTTAGCGCAAGCCCAACACCGTGCGCGGCCCAGACCCTGAGCGCCAGCTAAGGGCGGCCCTCTTGGAGCCAAGCCGCCAGCTCGCGCGCCGCCGGCCCCGGGTCGGCGGCCACTCGCGCGAGCGGCCAGAAGCCGAGCGCGAAGCGGAAGGGGCCGCTTTTGAGCACGTAGCGTTCCAGAGGGGCAGGTCCGCAGGAGGCAGAACCGAGGCCGTACTGGCGGTGGTCGAGCTGCAACCACAGCCGGGGCTCGGCGACGAGCTCGTCACGGTGGCGCGCCGCCGCGAGGGCCGCCGTCGACCAACGGTGCACGCTGAAGCCGAAGCGCTCGGCTCCCGCCACCAGCAGGCCACGACGGCCGTCGGAGAGCTGGCACCAGCGCGTCTCAGCGCGATGCCCGTTTTCCTGGGGGACGACATAGGGGGTTTCCATCTCCTCGACCGACGCACGGTAACGCCCGACCCGCCCCGCTGACATCGAGTCTGGGTAGGTTTCCTGCGGCCCGAGGCCGTACCAGGTCACCTCGGCAAAAGTGGGGACCAAGGCCATGGCGAGCCCGATCCTGGCAAAAGTCGCCGGCGCCTCCCCCTCGATGTCCCCTTCCAGCACGAGCGAGAGCTTGCCACCGGGGTCGAAGCTATAGGTGTAGCTACACCTCACGCCCCAAGCCTGGCCAGCGGGGGCAACCCTCGTCCTCACCGTGATACGGGCCGAAGCCGGGTCCACTTCCTGGCGCTCGACGCGCTGCTCCAAACGGTGTAGCCCGGCCCTCTCCCACTCGGCGGCAACGGGTTTGACGAAGGTACGGCCCCGGTCATTGTCGGTCGGGGCCCTCCACAACTCAAGCCTAGGAGGCTGCTCGACGAGCTCGGCGCCGCCCACGACCCACGACACGAGGCCCCCACCCTCAAAGCGGGCCTCCCAGGAGGCCCCCGAGACGGTCGCGCCGTCAGGGCCCTTGGCGACGCTCGGAGCGCCCGGCGAAAAAGCCGCCCGTGCGGGCCGGGACAGGGCCGAGGGGGTGCCCCCCATGACGAACTGTTCCCAGGCCACCTCGTGACCGGCCGCCGCCCAAGGCGTAGTCGCCGCGCTGCGCAACGAAACTTCGAGGACGGCCTCTCCCTTGGCTGGTGGGAGCGGGCCGGTCTCCACCACCTCAAGCTCCCCTGGGCCCGCTGACAACGGGCCGAGAGCCCCGCCCGCCACCACGACACCGTCGTCTAGGAACGACCAGC
This sequence comes from Actinomycetota bacterium, assembly GCA_023489205.1. The sequence continues at coordinate 20,333 of JAMDDF010000141.1, forward strand.
TCGCCTGGAGCGAAGAGAGCGACACAAAGTCGTAGCGGTTTAGCAGCTCGAGCTTGCCCCCTTGGTCCCGGAGCGACACCGCTACTGGCTGGGTCACCTTGGCCAGCTCCCTGAGCGCCGGCGAGGGTTGGCGGTCTGGGAAGCAAAGGCCGTCTATCACGAAGTTGGCGTCGTTGGGCTCGTCAGCGAAGTCACCCCCGTAGGCGAAAGCGCTTGGCCGGCCTGGGAACCTGAGCCCGTGGTCGAGCCACTCCCAGACAAAACCACCGACAAGCCTCGGGTAGCGGTCGATCAGCTCCCAGTACTCCTTCAAACCCCCTGGGCCGTTGCCCATTGCGTGGCCGTACTCAGTGAGGACATGAGGTTTGTCGAGGTCGGTCCGCTGGCCGAGCGCCGCCAGTTCTTCGTGTGAGGTGTACATGGTCGCGTACACGTCGGTCATCTCGGCCTCCCGGCAGCCTTCGTAGTGGACAAGGCGGCTCGGGTCCATCTCGCGAGCCTTTTCGGCCATGGCCGTGTGGTTGGAGCCACACCCCGACTCGTTACCGAGGGACCAGAAGATCACGCTCGGGTGGTTCCTGTCGCGAGCGACCATACGCTCCAGGCGGTCGAGGTAGGCCGGTCGCCAGGAGGGGTCGTTGGAGAGCCGGGAAAGGTCTCCCACTAGGCCCATGCCGTGGCACTCAAGGTCGGCCTCGTCTACCACGTAGAGGCCATAGCGGTCGCACAGGTCCAAAAACCTAGGGTCAGGCGGGTAGTGCGATGTCCGCACGGCGTTGACATTGTGGCGCTTCATGGCCAAGATGTCCTCGAGCATCGCAGAAAGGGGCACCGCGCGGCCGTGGTCGGGGTGGAACTCGTGGCGGTTGACCCCTCTTAGGGTTATGGGGGCGCCGTTTAGGAAAATGAGGCCGTCGCGCCTTTGTACATGGCGGAACCCAATAGAGATAGCGGTGGCCTCCAGCACGCCACCACCTGGTTCACGCAAGCTCACCACCAGCTCGTAAAGCCGAGGAGCCTCCGCAGACCAAGGCTCCACCTTCGCACAGTCGAGCCGGCCCCTTGCCAGCCCGCCCTCGAGCACAAGCGCTCCACTGGCGACAAGGCGGCCCCCGTCGTGCAGTTCTGCGTCGGCCAAGACCTCCCGGGCGGCACCACCCAAGGCGACCCTGAGAGCGACCGACCCAGTGCCCGTGGCGACGTCGTAAGAGGGATCCGCGACGACGTCTGCCAGGTAAGCGCTCGGGCGCCAGATGAGCGAAACGTCCCTGAAGATGCCTGAGAGCCACCACATGTCCTGGTCTTCCAGGTAGCTCCCGTCGGACCACTGGTAAACAACCACGGCAACGACATTTCGCCCTGCACGGGCGGCGCCGCTCACGTCGAACTCCGCTGGCAGGCGTGCGCCCTGGCTGTAGCCGACCGGCACCCCGTTCCAAAACAAGTGGAACGCGCTGTCAACGCCTTCGAAACGACAGGTCAGCGCCCCTCCTTCGAGCCATCGTGGCTCGAGCATCACCTCCCGGCGATAGCACCCGGTCGGGTTCTCGGAGGGCACCAGGGGTGGTTCAACGGGGAACGGGTACACGACGTTGGTGTACTGGGGCCTCCCGTAGCCCTGCAACTGCCAGTGCGAGGGGACCGGCATCTCCGCCCAAGCCGAGTCGTCGAAGTCAGGCTCGCCAACGCCGGCCGGAGCCGCCGCCGGCCGAGGTGCCAAGTGGAAACGCCACGGGCCCGAGAGCGAGCGCACCTGGGGCGAAAGCCCTGGGTCCTGGGAGCGTGCCGCCACGGGGTCAGGGAAAGGGACAAACGAGGAACGTGGCGCCAGGCGCCCACGCTCTAACACGCTGTGGTCCTCCCAGTCGGCCCTCGCGCTATTCACCCGCCACCGCCCCGAAAGTGAGACCCCTCGCGATGTACTTCTGAAGGAAGGGGAACAACACCAACATCGGCAACACCGACACGAGAGAACCCAAAATAACCTCCGGGTAAAGTGGCTGGCCAGCCCCGGCAATATTGAGGGCGCTAGACCAGGCGGAAAGGCCGACTGTGACTGGGAAAAGTTTCTCGCTGCCGAGCAGGACTAGGGGCAAGAAGAAATTGTTCCAGGTCCCTATGAACGATAGCAGGAAAAGCGTCACCATCCCAGGCATCACGATGGGCCGGGCAATCTGCCAAAGCGTCCGCAGTTCGCCGGCACCGTCCATGCGCGAAGAGTCCATGAGCACGTCGGGGACGGCGTCAGAGCAGTAGATCGACATGAAATAGACACCGAAGGGGTAAACCACGAGGGGCAAGATCACTCCTTCGTAGGTGTTGGTGAGGCCCATGTAGTGCTCTAGGAGGAAGATGGGCAGCACCAACGCCGTCGAGGGGACCACGAACGACCCGAGCACCAGGCCCAGGATCATGCCCCGCCCCTTGAAGCTGTACTTGGCGAGTGCGTAGCCACAAAGCGTCGACACCGATGTTGCCAAGGTGGCTGTAACCGT
>JAMDDF010000087.1 GCA_023489205.1 Actinomycetota bacterium
AGGGCCAATGCCGTGCTTGGTACGTCACTTTCCGAGCAGCAGTGCGCAAGCTTGCTCGGCAGGCTTGGTTTCGAGCCCGTTCACCGAGACGAACCGGGCCGAGACGGCTTAGGGGGGCCCTTGGTGTTCCGGGTGCCCACCTGGCGTCCTGATTGCACCCGTGAGGTGGACTTGGTGGAGGAGGTCGCCCGGATCCACGGGTATGGGAACATCGAGCGCACGCTGCCGCCCAGGCCGTCCAAGCCATGCGGGCTTGCCGAATGGCAGCGGGCCCGCCGCAGCGTGAGGGTGGTCCTGGCGGGGACGGGGGCGAGCGAAGCGTGGTCCTCTACGTTCCTGTCCAAGCGGGACCTCGAGCTAGCCGGCCTCGGAACCGCCGGAGCGGTGGCTGTCGAGAACCCTTTGGACAGTTCTCAGTCCATCCTGCGTACTTCGCTCCTTCCTGGCCTGCTGCGGGCGGCGCGCTCGAACCGCGAGCGTCAAGCGGGCGCGCTCAGCCTGTTCGAGGTGGGCAACGTGTTCGCCGTCCCGGCAGCGTTGGAGGCTCGGGTGACCGGGGGCCAGGTGCCACGTGGCGCCGCCGCGGAGGCGGAGAGCTTGGGCCCCTCCTCCGGAGCTGGGGGTGGCCTCGTCTACCGGGCTGTCAAAGGCATCGTCGAGTGGGAGCAGCTCGGCATGGTGGCCGTCGGTTCGGGTGTGGATGCTGGCTATGGGGCTCGCGCCTGGGAGGTCCTGGCCGGGGCGCTCCGGCTTTCTGCCCCGGCGCTCGTCGCGGCCCCAATGGAGGGAGCACCCATTTTTGGGGCCTTGGCCGTCACCGGCGCGCTTCATCCCGGCCGGAGGGCCGTCATGACGGTGGCTGGGCGCTCGGTCGGGGTGCGCGGAGAACTGGCCCCCGAGGTAGCTGCGCGCAGCGGCCTGGTAGGTCGGGTGGCCGTGTTGCTTGCCGACCTCGGCCGCCTCTTGTCTCACCCACCCCGTCCGTGGCTTGCGCACGGCGTGAGCAAGTACCCAGCCGTGGACCTCGACATGGCGTTCTCTGTCGCCGAGGTGGTAGCGGCGGCCGACGTGCACCTCACCGTGACCGATGTCGCGGGCGACCTCGCCGAGGACGTCGTGCTTTTCGAGGTTTGGAGGGATTCATCCCTCGGGGAGGGGCGGCGTAGCCTCAACTTCCGGGCTCGGTTGCGGGCTGCCGACCGGACCCTCACCGACGACGAGGTGGCAAACGTGAGGGAGCGGGTTGCCAAGGCTGTGGCCGAGCGCCACGAGGGCCAGCTCCGCGGCCGCTGAGCGGCCGGCGCTGCAGGCAAGGACGCGCGGGTACGGTGGCGGGATGATGCGCGTTCGCCGGGCGGCAGTGTGGTGGCCATGACCGACAAGGCTCGCGTCGCCGTGCTTGGCGCCTCCGGCTATGCCGGGGCCGAGCTGCTGCGCCTACTGGCAGTTCACCCGCTCTTCGAGGTGGCGGCCGTGACAGCCTCCTCTCAGGAGGGCAAGGCCGTCGGAGAGCTCTACCCGTCCCTGGCCGCCGCCTATCCGGCGCTTGTCTACGGCCCTGCCGGCACCGCTGTCGCTGATGGCGCCGACGTGGTGTTCTGTGCGCTCCCCCACGGGGCGTCTCAGAAGTTGGTGCCGGAGCTACTAGGAAAAGTGCCTCATGTCATAGATCTCGGGGCAGATTTCCGCCTTCGCGACGCGGCTTTGTACCCAGCTTGGTATGGCGAGGAGCACAGCTGCCCAGGGCTCCTCCAGGAGTCGGTCTTCGGGCTTCCCGAGCTTTCGAGAGACGGGCTGGCGGGCGCCCGCTTGGTTGCAGTGCCCGGCTGTTACGTGACCGCCGCGGCCCTTGCGTTGGCGCCGCTCGTAAAGGCCGGGGCGATCGAGCCTCACGGCGTGGTGGTAGACGCTACGAGCGGCGTGTCCGGTGCAGGCGCCAAGGTGAGCTCCCGCTACCAGTTCTGCACGGTTGACGAGGATTTTGCTGCTTATGGGCTGCTCACCCATCGCCACACGCCCGAAATGGAACAGGCGATCGGTGCACAAGTGATCTTCACGCCGCACCTTGCTCCGATGAACCGTGGCATCCTCGCCACGTGCTACGCCCGGCCGGTGGCGGGTAGCGAGGAGCCATTGGAGGTGCTCGGGAAGGCCTATGCGGGCGAACCTTTCGTCATTGTTTCAGAGGGCAGCCCTTCGACCAAGGCGGCCCTCGGTTCCAACGTGGCCCATTTGACGGCTCGCCGCGACGCGAGGACGGGCTGGGCGGTGTCGATCTGTGCTCTCGACAATCTCGTGAAGGGCGCCGCTGGCCAGGCCCTCCAGTGCGCCAATGCGGTGATGGGGTGGGCGGAGACGACCGGCCTCCCCCTGGCGGGAGTGGCGCCCTAAGGCTGTGCATGAGTATGCACAATGACGTATACTCTTTTATATGTGGGACGAGGGAGGGCATGGCGAGGGCGCGGGCCTGGAAGCGGATGCCGGCGCAAAGGCGGCGGTGCTGGTCGAAGCTCTCCCGTACATAAGGCGTTTTTGGGGCAAGATCGTCGTTGTCAAGTACGGAGGCAACGCGCTGTGGGGTGCGGCCAGCGGTGCCGTGCCTTCGCTAGGCCTCGAGGGTTTCGCCAGTGACATAGCACTCATGCGCTCCGTCGGGGTGCTGCCGGTCGTCGTCCACGGGGGCGGCCCTCAGATCGGTGAGCTCATGGGCCGTCTCGGCAAGACGCCCGAGTTCAGGGGCGGGCTGCGTGTGACCGACAGCGAGACCCTCGAGATCGCTCGCATGGTCCTCGTCGGAAAGGTCAACCGGGAGATCGTGACGGCGATCAACGTCCACGGGCCTCTAGCCGTCGGGATCTCCGGCGAGGACGCAGGGATGATCGAGGCGGCGCCGAGGGACCCTGACCTTGGCTTCGTGGGGGACATCTCGCGCCTCCAGCCGGAGCTGCTGACCCGCCTTCTGGCCGAAGATCTCGTGCCGGTCGTGGCGACGATCGGTGCTGACGAGGAGGGCCAGGCGTACAACATCAATGCGGACATTGCCGCCGGCGCCATCGCAAAGGCGCTCTCTGCAGAGAAACTGGTTTACCTGACCGACGTGGAGGGTGTCCTCGCGGACCCGGATAACCCGGCGAGCCTCGTGAAATCCCTCTCTGCGGTGGAGCTCGATTACCTGCTCGGGCGGGGTGCCATCACTGGTGGGATGGTGCCCAAGGTGGCCGCTGCCCTCGACGCCGTGACGAGTGGGGTTGGGCAGGTCCACATCCTCGATGGCCGCGTACCCCATGCGCTCCTGCTCGAGTTCTTCACGAAGAGCGGGGTCGGGACGATGGTTGTCGCATGACCGCTGACCCGGTCTCAGCTAGCCCGAGCTCTCATCTGATGCCGACCTACGCGCCGGCACCGGTCACCTTCGTCCGCGGTGAGGGCAGCTACCTCTGGGACAGCGAAGGGCGGCGTTACGTCGACTTCCTGTCTGGGCTTGCGGTTACGTCGCTCGGGCACGCCCACCCGGCAGTGGCGGAGGCGCTCTGCCAGGCCTCCGGCACGCTCCTGCATGCCTCTAACCTTTTTAAGACCCTGCCAGGCGAGGAGGTGGCGTCGACCCTCGACCGGCTGCTCGGCGGGGGAGGCTTGGTGTTCTTCTCGAACAGTGGCGCAGAGGCCAACGAATGTGCGATCAAGCTGGCACGGAAATGGGGTGGCCCAGGCCGCTATGGGGTGGTGAGCGCTTACGGTTCGTTCCACGGCAGGACCCTCGCCACGCTCCACGCAACGGGGCAGCCGGCCAAGCATGAAGCCTTCCAGCCTTTACCGGAAGGTTTCCGCCACGTCGCTTGGCGGGACCTCGACGCCTTGGAGAGGGCCATCACTCCCGAGGTGGCAGCGGTGCTGCTCGAGCCGGTGCAGGGCGAAGGCGGGGTCTGGCCGGCCGGGCGTGAGTACTTCGCTGGCGTGCGCAAGCTCTGCGACGAGCGTGGCGTGCTTTTCATGGTCGACGAGGTCCAGACCGGCCTCGGCAGGACCGGAAGGTGGTGGGGCTTCGAGCACTACGGGGCCCGTCCTGATGTGGTGACGGTGGCCAAGGCGCTCGGCAACGGCGTCCCGGTGGGGGCGTGCTGGGCAAGGCGCGAAGTGGCCGAGGCGTTCAGGCCTGGAGACCATGGCTCGACCTTCGGGGGCCAGCCTTTGGCCGCGTCGGCTGCGAGGGCAACTCTCCGGGTCATGGAAGAGCTGGACGTGCCGTCGTTGGCGGCAGCGAGGGGTGCTTACTTGGCCGAGAGGCTCGAGGGCATGTCGGGGGTAGCCAGCGTCCGTGGGTTGGGGCTGTTGCTCGGGGCGGAGCTATCGGGTGGCAACGCCCGCGAGGTAGCCTCTCGCTGCTTGGAGCAGGGCTTGATCGTAAACGCCGTCACCGCTACCGCCCTCCGGCTGGAGCCGCCTCTGCTCGTGGGCGAAGAGCAGATCGACGAGGGCACCGCCATCCTCGAGAAAGCGTTGGGACAACCATGACCCGTCACCTCTTGGACGTGAACGACCTGTCGCGCGACGAGCTCGAAGCCGTCATGGAGCTCGCCGGTGACGAGTACCCACCGCACGTACTGGCGGGCAAAGGTGTCGCGCTCATCTTTCAGAAGCCCTCGGCGCGGACGCGCAACTCTTCGGAAGTCGCAGTGTTCCAGCTGGGTGGGCACCCCGTTTCCATACGGGACGAGGAAGTCGGGCTGGACGGCCGGGAGAGCGCCGAAGACGTTGCCCGCACGCTCGCTCAGTACCACGGAGCGATAGGTGCCCGTGTCCTTGACCACCAAGTCCTCGTGCGCATGGCTGCGGTTTCGGGTGTCCCGGTCATCAACCTTCTCTCGGACCAGGCACACCCGCTCCAAGCCATCGCCGACGTCCTCACTCTGCGCTCGCATTGGGGTGGCTCCCTC
>JAMDDF010000123.1 GCA_023489205.1 Actinomycetota bacterium
CAGAGGCCGCCGCTGCTACAAAGGCCGCCGCGGCTACAAAGGCCGCCGCTGCTACACAGGCCGCCACCGCTACCAAGGCCGCCGCCGCTACAAAGGCCGCCACCGCTACAAAGGCCGCCGCCGCTGGTACAAAGGCCGCCGCTGGCACCAAGGCCGCCGCTGGTACAAAGGCCGCTGCCGCTACCAAGGCCGCCGCCGCTACAAAGGCCGCCGCCGCTGGTACCAAGGCCGCCGCTGGCACCGCCCGAGAAACCAAAGCCGCTACGCGGCTAAGACCCCTGGGCCACGCTGAGGGGACGTCGGGCCAGCTCGGCAGTGCGCCTGTCGCAAAGCGCCGCCCCAGTCGGCTCGTAGCTGCGGCTTTGCAGGCCGACGACGAGCTCGCACAAGAGGGCTAAACAGCTGGCGCTTGGCCCGATGTGCCAGCCAGTGCCTGCGCGATGAGCGCAAGGAGCTCATCGCCGTAGGCCTCGAGCTTCGCGGGCCCGATGCCTGGCACCCTGGCCAGTGCCACCATGGTGGTGGGTGCTCGTTGGGCTAGTGCCTCGAGAGTGCGGTCGTGGAGGAACACGTACGCGGGCTTGTTGTCCTTGGCCGCCCGTGCCGACCTCCAGCCACGAAGCGCCCGTCGTGCCCTTTCGACAGCTTCTGGCGAAACCTGCGCCGGCCGCCCCGGCTCAAAGCGCGCTCTGTCAGGACCGCCGCCACGAGCCCGGCCGGCGCTGGGTCTCTCCACGTCGCGACGCTCTGCCCCGGGGCGCCCAGGCTTTCGAGGGGCCTCGCCGGCCAGCTCGTCTATGAAGGCCGAAGGGGGGTCGCCAGCGACCACGTGCACCGACACCGAACACCGGGTGAGCCCGACATGGAACACCCTGCGCTCCTCTTCCACGTCGGTCGCCAACCGGTGCGGGAACAGGCCCTCGGTCACCTCGTGGAGCACGACATGCCCCCACTCGCGCCCCTTCACCCTATGAACGGTCGCTAACACGACCCCAGCTCCCGAGCCTGGGTGGCGCAGGGAGAGGCGCAACCATTGTTCGAACCCATCGGCTTGGGGGTGCAGCGCGGCCAGGGCGACCAGGGCGTCTAGGTCGTCGGTCTGAGCCGAGCGGTCAAGGCGGCGGCGAGAACCATCGAGCAGTTCCATGGCACGGTCGAGGCCCACTTCGTCGCGCACCGCGCGCAACGTGGCGGCCGTGGTCCCAACCTCAGCACTACGCCTCACAAGCTGAAGATCGGAGACAAAAGCCATGACCTTGTCGCCGTCACGGGGCGCCAGGCGGCTCGCGAGGGCTTTTAGTTTGGGAATGCTCGGCTGCTCGGCCATCCACTCGACCACCTTCGCCGAAAGGCCACGGGACGGCCGCTTAGCAGCCACCGCGATGTCGCGCGCCGACAGGTGGCCGGGCGCCGGACTGGCGAGGCGCAACCAGGCGAGCGCAGCTTGGACACCGCTACGGGAGAGGTAGGAAGCGTCGACCGCCGGCTGGACTGGCACCCCTTTGTGGACAAGCGCCACCTGGACGCCCGCCAGCGAGGAATTGACACGGGTGAGCACTGCCACGTCGCGCGGCTCCGCACCGGCGGCGAGGAGCCCCTCGACCCTCGCCACCGTGGCCGAGAGGGCATCCTCTCCCGCCAGCACGACCTCCAGCTCAGGTTCTTGTTCAACGCTCAGCCCACCTCCTCGCCCAGGGCCCAGGCCGAGAACCTCGCGCCCGGGGGCGACCACGATGGTCTTTTCCACCCTGCGGCGGTTGTGAGTGAGCAGGTTGCGGGCCGCCTCTACCACCTTGGGCGGGCAGCGGTAGTTGACACGGAGGGCGTGCTCGCCGGCAGAAGGGAAAAAACGCCGGAAACCTATGAGCCACTCGGGCGACGCGCCCGAGTAGCCGTAGATCGTCTGGTCGTCGTCGCCGACCCCGAAGACCGCTCCGTCGGGGCCTGCTAGCAGCCGCACGAGGAGCAGGTGGGCGGGCGTCAGGTCCTGGAACTCGTCCACGAGCAGCACCCGGCACTGCGCCCTAGACCTGTGCCGGGCGACAGGGTCGCTCAAGAGGACCTCGATGGCGCGGTACACCTGCTCGTCGAAGTCCACCAGGCCACGGTCGTAAAGCACGCGCCGGTAACGTTCGAAGACTTCGGGGAGCCCATCCACGTCGCCACCGAAGTCGGCCTCCACTTCCTTCGGGCTACGCAAGCCGAGACGAACTGTAGAAAGCGCGTCCACCCAGGCCGCAGCGGGGTCGGTATTAGCGCGTCTTGGCAGGTCTACTAGCGTGTCCAGCACAGAGCGGACCTCGCGCTCGTCGATAGTCGCCACCTTGGCGCCCCAGTCCTCGGCGCCCCGGTTTAGCAGTGAGAGGCCGAGCGCGTTCAAGGTACGGACCTGCAGCTCGGGCAGGTCGGGGGTGCGGTCTTTCATCTCCTCGGCGGCCTTTTTGTTGAAAGCGACCAGCGTGACGGCCCCGCCTGGGAGGCGCCAGTGGCGCAGCAGATGCCTTGCGCGCTCAGTGAGCACCCTGGTCTTGCCCGAGCCAGCCGGCGCGATCACGCGAGCTGCCCCTCCTGGGTGGCTAACCGCGGCCAACTGGTCGGGCGCCAGCTCCGCCGCCGTCTGGTTGGGCCCGAACGCCACGAGCGAACCCGCCAGGAGCGCGCTTCGGTGCACGACGAGCGCGGTGGCCTCGCCGGCCTCCACCTCGAGCGGGCCGTGCCATTCGAGCGGGCCGCCGTCGCAAAAAGCCGGCGTCTGGTCAGGGAGCACCACGTCGGCCGGCCCAGCGGCCCGAGCCCCGAGCTTCACCGCCTCCTCGGCGAGCCACCAGCGCGCTCTGCTAGCGCGCGCGTCGAAGGAATTGGAAAACACAGCGTGTGAGCGTCGCTCTCCTGGGAAAGAGAACGACGCTGAGAGCGACCAGACCGGTCGTCGCTCGACTTCGCCCTCCTCGGGGTCGCCTTCCACCTCTATCACGAGGGGGGTACGCTCCAGCCAAGCTCTCTCCAGGTCCTCTGTGCTCGCGCTAGTTGCCCGCTCGCAGTGGCTCCACGCCGGCGGGGGTGCTTCGCCTGGGCCCACCAAGACGCTCCTGCCGAGCACGGGCCCAGCGCTCCCACCGCCAGCCCGGGGCCGGCGCAGGTCGCCAGCTCGGCCTTGTCGAGGCCCCTCGCGTGAACGGGCCCAGCACTCACGCACTTCGTCGGGCCCTCGGTGGCGCCCACCGCAGTAAACACAAGCGACACCGGCTTCAGCACGGGCCAGGTCGCACATGACCAAAGGCTACGCCGGCCTCTTGCCTTCAACGCTCAAGGCTCGCTACCACCGTAGGAGTAGGCCCGAGGAACGGTTCAGCTGAACTGGCGGAGCCACTGCTCTTTGTCGACTCGCTCAAGCACAGGGTTCGTGAGCTTCACGTCTTGGAGCAGCGCCGAGCTCTCGGCTGAGTAGTGGTGGCCAGGCCAGAGCCTGAGCTGGCCAGGAAGGCTGGCTAGGCGCCGGAGGGTGGTGTACATCTCCTCAGCGTCGGCGCCTGGGAGGTCGGTGCGCCCACAGCCCTCGATGAAAAGCGTGTCGCCTGCCACCAGGTTGTCCCCCACCAGGAGGCATTGGCTCCCCTGGGTGTGCCCGGGGGTGTGCAGCAGACGCACGAGGACGGCCCCAACCTGGACAATGTCGTCGTCACCGTGAGCCACGAGGGAGGACACGGGCGCGCCCGTCATCTCCGCCACCCACGCCAGCTCGTCTTTTTGCACATGGACGGGGAGGTCCGCCATCTCGAGCAGTTCGGCGAGGCCCTCAATGCGCTCCCCGAGTATCTCGCCACCCACATGGTCTGCGTGGTAGTGGGTCGCGACGACTCCTACCACCTTCAGGTCCTGGTGGAGCGCCCAGGCGAGCAAGCCGGCCACGTCGTATGCAGGGTCCACCAGCAGCACCTCGCCACTTACGGCGTCACCGACCACATAGGCCTGGTTGCGCATGGTCGTGGCCAGCCCGTCGTCGGTTGCAAAGTCCCGTCCCGCGAGGAGCTGACGGAAGTACAGACCGTCGGCCATCCCCCAATGCTAAGGGCAACGGCTCCAACAGTGGTGACCACGCAGCCAAGCAGTGGGACAGCCAGCACAAGACCTAGGTCCTATGGTGGTCCTATGGTGGCTTTGATGACCGACCAGCTCCGCCTGCTCTGCGTGCACGCCCACCCCGACGACGAGTCCTCCAAGGGGGCGCCCACGGTTGCCAAGTACCACTCCGAGGGCGTGCGCTGCGTCCTTGCCTGCTGCACCGGCGGAGAAGAGGGCGACATTTTAAACCCGGCGATGGACCGCCCCGAAGTAGCGGCCAACCTCCCCGAGATCCGCGCTCGTGAGCTGCAAAACGCCGCTAAGATCATCGGCTACGACGAGGTCGTGATGCTCGGGTACCGGGACTCGGGCATGCCCGGTTCGCCGGCCAACGCCCACCCCGACAGCTTCGCCCGTGCCCCCCTAGAGGAAGCGACGGAGCGCCTAGTGGAGGTGGTCCGCCGTGTAAGGCCGCATGTCATGGTGGTCTACCCGGCACACCAGTCCACCTACCCCCACCCTGACCACATACGGGTGCACGAGGTGGGGCTGGCCGCGTTCTTGGCGTCGGGGGACCCCGAGGCCTTCCCAGACGCCGGTCCGGCGTGGAGGCCCCTAAAGCTTTACTACACGTTGCGTTCCTCCAAGCGCTGGCTCGCCTGGGCCGAAAAGCTGAAGCAGCTCGGCCGCCAACTACCCTGGGACGAAGAGCGCCTCGAGATGATGTCCAAGGCGCCCCACGAAGAGGTGACGACCGAAGTGGAGGTCTCGTCTTGGGCTCATGTCCGCCAAGAGGCCCTGCGCGCCCACGAAACCCAGGTCGACCCGGCGTCGTCGTTTTGGTTCGGCCTGCCCCCCGAGGTCGAA
>JAMDDF010000022.1:0-571 GCA_023489205.1 Actinomycetota bacterium
TTATGTTGTCGCCCTTGGCGTCGATGAGAGCCTTGACTCGGCCCCACGCGGCGCCCGCGACGACGTGGTCACCAACTCGCAGGGTCCCGTTTTGGACGATGACCGTCGCCACCGGGCCTTTACCCGGGTCGAGATTTGCCTCAAGCACTACACCACGAGCCCGCAGCTCGGGGTCTGAGCGCAGTTCCTCAACCTCGGCGACCACCAACAACTGTTCGAGCAGGTCATCTACGCCGAGGTTTTGGATCGCTGAGACCTCGACCATGATCGTGTCGCCCCCCCAGCGCTCAGGTACAAGGCCAAGCTCGGAAAGCTGCTGCATCACGTGGTTGGGGTCCGCATCGGGCCGGTCTATCTTGTTGATCGCCACGACTATGGGGACATCCGCCGCCTTGGCGTGGTTGATCGCCTCAACCGTCTGGGGCATTACACCGTCGTCGGCGGCTACGACCAAGACCACGATGTCTGTCACCTCGGCCCCACGGGCGCGCATGGCAGTGAAGGCCTCATGACCAGGCGTGTCGATAAAGGTGATCACCGCGCCGTTGGGCGTCGTGACCTGGTAGGCACC
>JAMDDF010000022.1:587-4924 GCA_023489205.1 Actinomycetota bacterium
GCAGGGTGGTCTTGCCGTGGTCCACGTGGCCCATGACAGTTACGACAGGTGGGCGCGGCCGTAGCCGCTCTTCGTTCTCCTGGTCAACGTCGTCGCCGAAGTAGCGCGCCTGGAGTTCAGCCTCGACCTGTTGGCCCGGATCTACCAGGTGCACCTTCGCCCCGATCTCGGCTGCAAAGAGCTCGATCATGTCATCGGAAAGGGACTGTGTCGCCGTGACCATCTCTCCCTGGGAGAGGAGAAATCGCACGACGTCAGCGGCACTGCGGTTGAGCCGAGGGCCAAGGTCCTGTGCTGTTGACCCGCGCTCCACTATGACATCGCCTTCCGGCACAGGGGCATCGGAAGGAACGTAACTAGTTGGGACCTGTGCCTCTAGTTCCTCGCGCATGGCGCGCCGGCTACGGGAACGCCTCCCGCCCGGCCGTGGGCCACGCCCTCCCTGACCGCCAGCGCCGCCGGGCCGTCCACGCGGTGGCACGCCGCCGGGCACTCCGCGGTAGGGGCCAGCGCCACCTGGGGTTTGACGGTACGTAGCGTCAGGCGCCCGGCCGCCCAACCCCGGGCGCGCAACGAAACCACGTGCCCCACCAGGGCGCGCCGGGCCACCACCCAGGCCGGGGCGAGCACCTGGCGCGCCGGAACGGCCACCCGCTCCCGGTCCCCCACGGCCACCTACCCCTCCTGGGGCACCGGATCTCTGAGCTCCACCCGGCGGCCCACTCCTGGAAAAAGGTGGCCGCGTGCCGGGCGACATGGACCTGCCTGAACGTTCGCCGAACTGGCCGAACGACGAGCCGGGCCGCCCGTCAGTGCTCCCCGTGCGGTGCCCGTCTGGGCGCGCCGTCCCAGGTGGCAATGGGCGGCGAAAACCCGGCGGAGGCGGGATCGGCTTACCTGTGATCGGCGACACAGCACCCTTTGGAAGACGCGGTTGGCCATCGCTTGGCCGGCCGCCGGCCTGATGCGCTGGTTGCACCTGTGCAGCTTGGCCCGGTTGGCCTGCAGCGGATTGGCCACGACCCGCGTTGGGACCGGCATGGTTGGGACCGGCATGGTTGGGACCGGCATGGTTGGGACCGGCATGGTTGGGAGCGGGCTTACCAGGGCCAGGCTGCCCTTGGGCGTGGTGCGCTACTGCCCCGGGAGGCATGCCTGCACCCGCCGGCTCGTCGTGCACAGCGACCGTCGGCGAAGTCGCTGCCGGCGCAGAAGTAACTGGCGCTGCCGGCGCAGAAGTAGCTGGCGCAGAAGTAGCTGGCGCTCCGGTCGCCGCTGTACCACCGGGCACAGCAGTCACAGCCGAGGCGGACGACGACAAACCAGGAGCGGGCTGGCCGGGCCCAACACTCGGGGAAGGCCCAACACTCGGGGAAGGCCCAACACTCGGGGAAGGTATGGCGTGCGTGGGCTGCCCACCCGGCCGTCCAGGCTGGACCGACGTTGGTAGGACTCCAGCAGGAGGCACCCCAGGGTCGGCCGGCTGGCGCACCGCATGCGGGACTACACCTTCGGCGCCTCCCACACCCGAGCTCGGCGGTTGCTTCCCCGCGCGGGCTACAACCGCCCCTACCTTGTCGGGCGCGTGCTCAGACAAGGGACTTGCCAGGCTGCCGTCGCCCGGGAGCGGCTCCGTCAGGGCAGACGCGGCGGGACCAGGCTCCGCTGACCCGGCGTTAGCAGGCGATGGAGGCGATGCGACGACACGCTTCAGCCCATCGCGTTCGGCGCGGCGTCGGACGCGGTCCGCTTGAGCCTCCTCGATGCTCGAAGAGTGGCTCTTTACGCCTATGCCCATGGACAGGCACAGGTCGAGGCCCTCCTTGTTGGACAGGCCGAGCTCGCGTGCCAGCTCGTAGACCCGGATTTTCCTTGCCAAAGTTGTCCCTTTAGTCCCTTTCCTCGCGAGTATTCGGTGCCGCGCCAAGCAGCGCATCGATGTCGGCCGGCGTCACCTGCGCCCGAAGCGCCCGGCCAAACGCGCCTCGCTTCCTTGCCATAGCTACGCACTCAGGCCGCGCGGACCCTGTGTCAGACAGCTGGCACAACCAGGCACCGCGGCCCGCGCCCTTACGGTCGAGCACCATCCGGCCGCTTGCGCCTACCACTACCCGCACCAGTGTAGCTGTGCCAGCCTTGGCCCGGCACCCGATGCAGGTACGAACTGGGTCGCGCGTCTACTTTGCCCCTTCGTCACGCCTCAAAGCGCTAACTTCGGGCCCGACCGCCACGACCTCGTTGCTGCCCGGAGTCGGCTCCTCGCTGAGAGCGCTTTGGTCACTGCCGGCGCTTTGGTCACTGCCGAGCGTGGTCTCAGGCACCACACCAGCGGCTGTCCCTTCAGCTGACGGAGCCCCAGTCGAGAGAGCTCCGCTTGAGACAGCTCCAGCCGAGAACGCTTGCGCCGAGGGAGCCTCACCGCCAGAGCCGGCTTCCCACTCCTCGGCCGACAACGGTTCACCGCCACCAGCCGGCTGCCAGACCATTTCGCCGGCTTCGTTTTGTACCCACTCGCCCTCGGCCCATTCCTCGTTGGCATAGGCCTGCTCCTCAGCGAGCTGAGACTCGCTTTTTATGTCGATACGCCAGCCGGTTAGGCGCGCTGCCAATCGGGCATTCTGGCCCTCCTTGCCGATGGCCAGGCTCAGCTGGTAGTCGTTGACCACAACGGTCGCGGTCCCAGATTCCTCGTCTAGCTGGACGTCTTTCACCTTCGCGGGCTGTAACGCACGCATCACGAACTCCCTCGGGTCGTCCGAGTAGGGCACGATGTCGATCTTCTCGCCCCGGAGCTCCGTCGTCACCATCCGGACCCGAGCTCCGCGAGCCCCGACGCAGGCCCCGACCGGGTCAACGTTCGCGTCGTTGGACCACACTGCGATCTTCGTGCGGTGCCCAGGTTCACGCGCCACGGCCTTGATCTCCACGATGCCGTTGGCGATCTCGGGGACTTCCAGTTCGAAGAGCCGCTTGATCAGCCCTGGGTGAGTTCGCGAAACGACGATCTGGGGCCCCTTGCTCGTCTTCCTGACCTCGACTATGTAGGCCTTCAGGCGCGCGTTGTGCTCATAGTGCTCAAAAGGCACCTGCTCTGCCTGGGGCAACAGCGCCTCGACCTTGCCGAGGTCGAGCAGTGTATAGCGATTGTCGCTTTGCTGGATGATGCCGGTAACGATGTCACCTTCGCGCCCGGCGTACTCTTCATACTTCTGGTCGCGTTCAGCTTCGCGTATGCGCTGGAAAATGACCTGCTTCGCCGTCTGGGCAGCGATGCGCCCGAAGTCTTTCGGGGTGTCGTCCCACTCACGGACTACCGTGCCGTCCTCGTCTAACTCCTGGGCGTAGACACGGATGTCTCCTGTATCAGGTTCGACAGTGACTACAGCCTCCTCGGCAGCCCCGGGCATCCGCTTATAAGCCGCCACCAGCGCGTTGGCCAAGGCGTCAAGCAAGACGTCCACGCTGATCCCCTTGTCAGCAGCCACCTGCTGGAGTGCGTCCAAGAACGCGAGGTTGTCCTTCATTGCCATTAGCTGTCACCCTTTGGTTGCGAACGGTGTGCCCGCGGCGGCCTCCCGCCCTGCCGCGACCGCTCGGTTGGGCCCCAGTTGAAGACGGTGTGCGCACGCGTCACAGTGCCGAGCGGGACGCGTACTAGCTGCTCCCCGTCCCCGGCCGCTACTCGGAGCGCGATCTCGTGGTCGTCAGCGCCGACCAAGGTGCCCTCTAGCCTCCGTGACCCAGACACTTCTGAGGCGGTCTTTACCGCCACTTCCTGGCCGATGCACCGAGCGAAATGGGCGGGCTGGCGCAAGCGGCGTTCAAGCCCCGGGCTCGAAACCTCGAGCACGTAGCGGCCCGTCGGCACGAGGTCTTCGCGCTGGTCGAGGACCGCTGAAACCGACGGCGAAAGTTCGGCGATCGTGTCCAAGTCGACGCCGCCAGGACGCTCTACCAGGACGCGCACCGAGGTCCCTGAACGCTCGACGTCCCAA
The DNA here is from genome assembly GCA_023489205.1 of Actinomycetota bacterium. The sequence goes on from JAMDDF010000022.1 coordinate 4,583, forward strand.
ATCTCTAGACCAGCAGCTTGCACCGTCGGCAATAGAGCCTCTGCGATCTGCTCCTCGGCGCCCATTTCACCTCCTTCGGTAGTCAAGGTCCCTCAAACAAAAACGTGGGCACCCTGCCACGCAGGAAAGCCCACGCCCAGGTCACCTCGCGGTGACCGCGTCAAGTATAGCCCCTGACCCGCTGTCGGCGGCCGGCTGGGACATCTCACCAGCTGCTCGGCACCACGCACGACCTGTTCGAACTCTGTCTTTGGTGCCGAACCTCTACGCGTCGTGCCCGCCAGCATCGTGCCCGCCAGCATCGTGCCCGCCAGCATCGTGCCCGCCAGCGTCGTGCCCGCC
>JAMDDF010000004.1:0-2249 GCA_023489205.1 Actinomycetota bacterium
CAGTGAACCCGGCCAGTGAACCCGGCCAGTGAACCCGGCTAGCGAGCCATTAGCGCGGCCAAGCGGGGCAGGGTCAGGTCAAGCCGACTTTTTTTAGCCACTGTGCGGCATCTGCCGCGGGGTCGTGGTTGTCGGTCGCCTCTTTGTCGAGGCCAGCAAGCGCGGGAGTCGTGAGCTTGGCAGAAACAGCGTTCAAAGCCTTGGCAACTGCCTTGGTGTCAAACGACTTCCGGATCACCGGGATGACGTGGTCTGCAGGCTCCAAGTGCTTGTTGTCAGCAAGCCGCACGAAACCGCTCCCTAAGATCGAGGTGTCTGTCGAAAAGAACTTGTTTTTGAGGTCAGCCAGGGTGATCGGCCCGGACTCGTCAGCGGAAAGAAAGCCCTTGAAGTGCAAGTGGTAGAGGCTCTCCAGGCCCTTCAGGCAGTAGGCGTACTGAGGGCATTCGGGCGGACCAGCAAAGACCATCTTGGACGCCACGGGCTGGAGGTCAGAGATGGTTTTCAGGTGGTACTTCTTCGCAGTGGCCGCCGTGACAACAAAGACGTTGGTGTCTATAGCAGGAGCCGGGTTTAGCACGGTCGCACCTTGGCGAGCCAGGGCCTTGCGAAGTGCGGGCAGGTCGGTGCTCAAACGTGTGGCTAGGGACGTCTCGCCCGGCACCAGGTAGGCGAGCAGGCTGCCCGCGTAGTCGGGGAACAAGTCAATGGCCTTGTGAGCCATCGCTTCGTCCACATAAGCGCGCGCCCCGAGGTCCGAGCGCAGCTTGGTCTTGAAGCCTGCGTGCTCCAACGCGTCGTTATAGAGGTTGCCGAGGACTAGCTCTTCGGTGAAGTTCTCGGAGCCTATTGTGATGGTCGGGAGCGAGGCGCCCTTGGCCCCGCCCCTTGGCTGGGCAGCAGCTGCGCCCCCAGCGCTCGACACGAGACAAATTGCCGTCACACTAAACGCTGAAAGGGCTGTCAAAGCCAGACGGGTGCGAAAAAGGGGCATCGGCCCTCCTGGTAGTCGGCGGAAAAATAGAGCTTACCCGTCGGCCACAGCTAGAGGCCAGCAGGAAGGCTGAAGTCGTCCACGGGTGCCTCGGCACCTGCGCCCAGGGGCCGAGGATGCTCTGCCTCCCAGGCGCCTGCTACCGCTGCGGCCACGCTGTCGTGCACGCGCGACTGGAACATCGAGGGCACGACCACCCCGAGCGCCAGTTCCTCGTCGCCCACTCAACCAGCTATGGCACGCGTTTGGCTAACCTCGCCGTGATGCCAAAGACGCGTGCAGGCTTGGGGCCTGTCGAAAGGGCAGAGCTTGCCAACGGGTTGAGGGTCGTAGTAGTGCCCGAACCGGCCGCAGCCCTAGTAGGGGTCTCGGTCGTGTACAACGTCGGCTTCCGCTCCGAGCCCGAGGGCAAGACAGGCTTCGCCCACCTCTTCGAGCACATGATGTTCCAGGGCTCGGCCCACATCGACAAGATGGGCCACATGCGCACGGTCGAGTCCGCCGGGGGCATCGTCAACGGCCACACGCGCCCCGACGTGACCGCCTACTACGAAGCCGTACCCTCCGGCGCGCTCGAACTAGCCCTGTACCTAGAGGCCGACAGGATGGCAGCTCTTGCCCTCACGGAGGAGAACCTGCGCAACCAGGTGGCCGTCGTCAAAGAGGAGATAAGGCGCAACGTGCTCAACCGGCCTTACGGCGGGTTCCCCTGGATCCCCTTGCCGGCGCTGGCTTTTCGTTCCTACCCCAACGCCCACAACGGCTACGGCGACTTCAGCCACCTAGAGCGGGCAACCCTCCAAGACAGCATCGACTTTTACCGCCGCTACTACAACCCGGCCAATGCGGTGCTCGCCGTCGTGGGTGGGTGCAGGACCGAAGAGGTGGTTTTGTTGGCCGAGCGGTATTTCGGCGCGATCCGCCGGCGCAGCGCCCCCAAGTACGGCCCGTGGCCAGAACCGGCCCTCGGGTCCGAAAGGCACCAGAAGGTCGTCAGCTCTCTCGTGCCTCAACCGGCGTTCGCGATCGGTTACCGCACTCCCGACCCCGTGGGTGACCTGGAGGGCTTCCTCCCTTACTTCATGCTGGCGGAGATCCTGGGCAGCGGGGAGGCGAGCCGCCTCCGCCGGCGCCTGCTCCACCAGGACCAGAGCGCGACAGACGTTTCAGCTTTCATAGGCACGTTTGGTGACGACGCTTTCATGGTGCGTGACCCCACCTTGTTCACCGTCGTCGTCCACCACCCTGGTAAAGC
>JAMDDF010000004.1:2259-4894 GCA_023489205.1 Actinomycetota bacterium
CAATGGGGAGCTCGAGCGAGCGGTGGCGAGCTTCGCCTCTGCTCATTGGAAAGGCTTGGCACCATTGCTTCAGCGCTCGCACATCGTCGGGTCGGTCGAGACCGTACAGGGCCGGGCAGAGCTCATCTTCGAGCTGCCGGCCTTGTTGGGAGCCGTTAGCCCCAGCCAGGTCGCAGCGGCAGCCCAGGAAATCCTCGGCCAGCACCGGGCCGTCTACGAGCTCGTACCAAGAGGGGGCAAGTGATGGCGCAGGTCCCGAGCCCCGCCAAGCCCCGCGGCAACCTCCCCCCCTCTGCCGGCCCGATCGCGCCGCCCAAGGTGCCTCACATCTTGGAGGAGCAACTGCACGGGGGCGTGCCAGCGCTGGTCGCCCGCCACCAAGGGGTGCCGCTGGCGGAGCTGCGCATCGCCTTTGCCCTCACTGAGGCAGAGATGAGGAGCCCTGCCACGTCACAGGTGCTCTGCGCCGCCCTCTTCGCCGGCACCGAACGCCACGACCGGACCTCGTTCGCTCAGTCCCTCGAAGACCTCGGTGGGCACCTGGACGCGGCCGTGCATAACGACCACCTGGTCATCTCCGGCTCTGTGCTCGCAGCGAACGCAGCCCCTTTCCTGTCCCTAGTGTGCGAAATGCTAAACGCCCCGGCCTACCCCGAAAACGAGGTCCACGCCGACGCAGCCCGCTCGGCCGATGAGGCCCTGATAGCCCTGTCCCAGCCCGAGGTGATCGCCCAACAGGAGCTACGGCGCCGCTTGTTCAAGGGCCACCCCTACGCCACGGGGATGCCATCCCCCTCATCGTTGCGCCGCGTCAGCCAAAGCGCGCTCAGGGAAGCCCACGGCTCCCTCCTCGTTTCGTCGACGCCCGTGGTCGTGCTGGTCGGCGACCTACAGCCAGCGCGGGCCAGGGCAATGCTCGAAGACTCCCTCGGCCCGTGGCTCGCTCGACGAAAGAGGGCCGTTGGCGCCTTGGCACCTCTGCCGGGCGTCCAGCCAGGCGCTATCGAGGTCGTCGCGCGCCCAGGTGCCGTGCAGAGCAACCTGCGCATCGCCGGCGGCGCCCCGTCGCTCCGAGCGCCAGAGTGGCCAGCCGCCACCCTCGCCGAGAGCATCGCGGGCGGCATGTTCACTTCCCGTATCGTCTCCAACCTCAGAGAGCGCAACGGCTACACCTACACGCCCTACACGGTCACTCGCCACGGTCGTGCCGGCTCTTACATCGTTTGTGGGGCGGACGTAGCCACCGAGGTGACAGCGCCTGCGCTCGTCGAGACCCTCTACGAGCTGGGCCGGCTTGCTACCACGGGCGTCAGGGCCGAAGAGCTCGAGCTTGCCCGGCACCACGCGCTCGGCCGGTTCAGTTTCCAGGTCGCTACCCAGTCGGGACTGGCGACCACGATGGCCTCACTCGCCCTCCTCGGAGCCGGTACTGACTATTTGACCAGCTACCCAAAGGGGGTGCTCGCCGCCACCAAAGACGCGGTCGACGACGCCGCGCGGCGCTACCTGGCACCAGGGCGCTTGGTGACGGTGGTGGTGGGCGACCCCGAGCGCTTGCAAAGCCAGCTGTCCCTGGTGGGCCAAGTCGCGCTCCGAAAAGCCTCGGCGCGCTGAGGGCCCGGTCTGGCCACCGGCGGGGTGGCCCAAAAACGGCGCCCTACCGCCGCGCCTGAGCGCCGGCTTGGCCCACGAGCCAAGTGCTCACAACCTCGGCGACCTCTTGGTCGCGCCGGCGCAGGCTGTGGTCCCCCCCTTGGACCAAGTGCAAACTGACCGGGCCGGGCAGTGCCTTGAGCGCCTGCTCGAGCTCCTCGGGGGTACCAAAGGCGTCCCGTGTGCCCGAGACGAACAGGCACGGGAGGTGCAGCCTACAGAAGTGCTCGCTGCGGGGCCGCTCAGGGCGGCCGGGAGGGTGGAGCGGGTAGCTCACGAGCACCAGGCCCGCGGCGGGCATCCCCCCGGCGACCGCCAACGAACAGATCCGCCCACCCATGGAACGGCCACCCGCGAACACCTGCTCGGGGCGCAGGCCGGCCGAGGCTGCGAACGAAGTCGCCTCAGTGCTAAGCGCCGATAAGAGCACCTCAGGGCGGTCCGGAGCCCTCCGGCCCGCCAGACGGTAAGGGAAGTCCATGCGCCTGACGGCAAAGCCGACTGCAGTGGCGGCGCGGTCTATCGCGACCAGGCCGAGCTGGTCGCTGCCCGAACCGGCGCCGGGCGCTAGGAGCAGCCCGAAGCGCCTCTTCAGCACCTGAGCAGTGGCCACTTCGACGACGCTACCCCGACCGTCGCCCCCCGCACACGAGGCGGCCCTCACCTATGTAGCACTGAAGCTAAAGAGCCGGGCTCACGGGCCCTTCGCTCGGGTGCCACTACCCTTGAAGGGCCGATGACCCTCTCCCCTGGCCAAGAACTCCTGCTTGCCTCGCCGGCGCAGCCTCGCTGCCAGGAGGGGTTGCACGGCGAAGAGCGCGCAGGCGGCGAGCAACAGGTAGGGGGCGAGGACGGCGAAGTCGTGGCTCGGTGTGGTGAGCAAGAGCACGCCGCCAGCGACGGCTCCCACGAAGATCGTCGCCCCTAGCACTCGCAGCTGCGCGCGTTCGCTGTTGACCTCCTTGCGGAAGCCCGCCGAACC
>JAMDDF010000033.1:0-785 GCA_023489205.1 Actinomycetota bacterium
GCGAGCAATCTTCCGGTCCACTTCGACCTCGTAAATGCCATACCGCAAGCACTCGAGCAGGCGCTCGGGTGTGGTCATCTTCATATAGCGGCACTCTGCTCCGGGGGAGACGGCCTCGAAGCTGGCGCGTGGGTTAGCTTTCCTCAGCTGGTGGAGGATCCCGGTCTCGGTGGCAACCAGGGCATGGCCGTCGCCCAGCTCACGCGCCGCCTTCACCATGCCCGCAGTCGAGACGATGTGGGTACGCCCCGCCGGCAGGTCGCCGGTCCCCGAAAGCCACAAGGCAGAAGTCGTGCACCCGCATTCGGGGTGGACCAGCAGCTCGGCGTCAGGGTTCTCGGCTACTCTTTCCCTAAGCTCCACAGGCGATATCGCAGCATGCACGTGGCACTCGCCCATCCAGATGTCTAGGCGCCGGCCGCTCATGCGGGCGGCGTGCTGGCCGAGGAAGGAGTCGGGCAAGAACAACACGTCGGGCCCCTTTGGGAGCGACTGGACGACCTCGACGGCGTTGGACGACGTACAGCAGACATCTGATTCGGCCTTCACCGCGGCGGAGGTGTTGACGTAGGCCACGACGAGGCCGCCGGGGTGTTCGGCACGCCATTTGCGGACATCTTCAGGCGTCACCGTTTCAGCGAGCGAGCAGCCGGCGCGCAGGTCCGGCAGGAGGACAGTCCTGTCAGGGGCGAGCAGCTTGGCGGTTTCAGCCATGAAGTGCACCCCGCAAAACACGATCGTGCGCGCGTCGCTCCTAGCGGCCAGGCGGGACAGCGCGAGCGAGT
>JAMDDF010000033.1:795-1334 GCA_023489205.1 Actinomycetota bacterium
CTAGGGCAGCTGGTAGTTGTGAGCAAGCAGGACGGCTTCGCGCTCGCGCGCCAGCCGGCGCACCTCGGCCGCCCACTCATCGAAGCCGGCCCGCTCTCCGACCGCTTCCTCAGGACTTATACTCTGTGTGAGCATATGAATACTATAGCCGGGCGCGGGGCTTTAGAGCCATCTAAAGCGTCCTGGTATGCCCGGGAGGTACTGCCACCGAGGACAACGTGCAGACCTCCTCCAGGGCCCAGCTGGCCTCTGCCTGCCCGCTAGCTGTTTCAAAAACCCTCCGATGTGAGATCCTTTAGGTGTACATCCATGGGTTTTGGCCACGAAATAGCCACTTTTTCCCATGAACGTGGCCTTTGTGGAGGCACATCTATGGGTTTTCGCGTCGCTGGGGCCTTGGCGCGGGCTCGCGCGGGCCCCTTGGCCAGGTCCTGACGTGGCGACCAAGCGGAACGGGTATGCGGCCTGGCTATGGGCCGCCCAAGCGGCGCAGGCCAAGGCCCGGTGCGGGCCGTTCCCTAAGCACCTCCCGACGGAAA
>JAMDDF010000033.1:1344-4827 GCA_023489205.1 Actinomycetota bacterium
CCCCCGGTTCGCACGTGGGCCCCGCCGGTCGGCTCGACGAGGTTGGCCGTGGCGACGAGCCGGCGGAAGTTCTGCTTGTGGAGCTGCTGGCCGGCGAAGGCCTCGACTACTCGCTGGAGCGTGGAGAGGGTGAACGTCTCGGGCAGCACTTCGAACACCACGGGACGGTAGGCAAGCTTTCCCCGCAAGCGCTCCAGGGCGGCCGCGGCGATGCGGCGGTGGTCAAGGGCGAGCGCCAGACCGAGACCCGAGCCTCCCAAAGCGCCGGCGGGCTCCCCGCTAGGCAGCACGCCCTTGTCTTTGTTGTTGCCCGCCGCTTCTGCGAGCAGGCCGAGTTCGTAGGCAAGCTCGTAGCGGTCGAGGACCCGCACCGGGTCCCAGCGAGCCTGGCCGGTCCCAGAGGTGAGCTCGGCGCGTTCGGTGCGTGTCGGGACCAGCTCGGCCGGCGAAGCCACAAGCCAGCGCTCGAGCGCCGGCAGGACAACTTTGTCGATCTGACTTGGGCGTCCCCCCCTCCAGTCCTCCCAAGGGAACAGCTCGTAGCAGCTCGTCCACTCGGGGTTGCCAGGCCCGCGCACAGGTTGGTAGCGCGCCAGCGCCAGGTAGGCGACGGCCAGCGCTCGGCGGCCCTGCACCCGCTCGCGGTTCCCGAAGGTGTACAGCTGCTCGAAATAGCGCACGGGGATGCCGACCTCGTTGCCCACCAGGCGCCGAACTCCTTGCTCTAGGGTCCGGTCGAGGGAGTCGTCCAAGTAGCCCGAGGGCAACGCGAGACCTGAGGCGCCGGCCAATGTCAGCACCTTGGGAGTATTGGCATCGACGGACACTATGACCGGTACGAGCTCCACGCTCGCACAAGCCCTGAGCGACGAGCCGTCAAATACCCGAGTTGCAGGCACAGCTGATGGTACTCATGGGCACCTGGCGCCTCACGCGGCGGCGCTCGAAGCCCGCCACCCAAGGCGCCGGCCCTGCTTACGCCGGCCCTGCTTACGCCGGCCCTGCTTACGCCGGCACGGCCTCCAGGGCCGCCGGCGCCTCGATCGGGTGCGGCATGCAGAGGTGGTCGTACTCGGCGATGACGAGCTGCTCCTTGGGAACGGAGCAGGCAGGGCAGTTGGGGTCGCGGTTGAGCCGGAACGTGCGGAACGTCCCCTCGAGCGCGTCGTAGGCGAGCAGCCGGCCAGCAAGGGGCTCGCCGATGCCCAAGAGGACCTTGATCGCCTCCATGGCCTGTAGTGAGCCGATGATCCCGGGCAAGACACCAAGGACGCCGGCCTCGGCGCACGACGGAGCGAGCTCGGGCGGCGGCGGCTCGGGCACCTGGCAGCGGTAGCAAGGGCCCTCATGGGGGAGGTAAACGCTCACTTGGCCTTCGAAGCGGAAGATCGAGCCGTGCACGACAGGGATGTCGAGCTTCAAGGACGCGTCGTTTACCAGGTACCGGGTCGGGAAGTTGTCGGTCCCGTCCACCACCAAGTCATAGCCAGAGAAGATCTCCATGATGTTGTCCGCCCCGAGGCGGGTGTCGTAGGTGACTACCTCGACATCAGGGTTGAGGGCGACGAGGGCCTTCTTGGCCGATTCCACCTTGCGCTCGCCGATGCGGTCCATGTTGTGGAGGATCTGGCGTTGCAGGTTGGAGGCGTCCACGACGTCCATGTCCACTATGCCGAGGGTGCCCACCCCAGCTGCGGCCAAGTAGAGCGCTGCCGGCGAACCAAGCCCGCCTGCGCCGAGGAGGAGCACCTTGGAACGCAGCAGCTTCACTTGGCCTTCCACGTCTACCTCTGGCAGGAGCAGGTGGCGCTGGTAGCGGTTGCGCTGCTCGGCGTTGAGCACCGCCGGCATGTCCCAGGGCAACCCCTCGTCTTTCCAGCGGTTGAACCCTCCTGCCATGTTCACTACGTTTTTGTAACCGAGCTGGACGAGCGTGTCGGCTGCCAGCGCGCTGCGCAAGCCAGCAGCGCAATAGACCACAACGGGCCTGTCACGCTCCGGTAGGCGCCCAGCCACCTGCAGCTCCAAGAAGCCCCTCGGGATGTGCACCGCTCCCCGGAGCGCACCCTGCTCGTACTCGTCAGCCTCGCGCACGTCAAGGGCTATAGCGCCAGGCGCCCTCAGACGCTCTGCCGCCTCGGCAGGCGAGACTTCAACGATGCGGGAACGTGCGGACGACAACAGATCACGGAACGTTGGCATATCCCTTCAAACCTTACCAGAAAGGTCGACATTCCCGGCGGGGCCAAGTGCGGCTTGGAGCAGGGTAACTTAGCGCGGTTGGAGCTAGACGAGGTGGTCGCACGCCGGCGCATGTGCCGTAGCTTCTCTGACCGCCCCGTAGCCCCGGAGGCCCTCGACAGGGCGTTCGCGCTCGCGACCCACGCGCCTTCCGCCGGCAACACCCAAGGTTGGGCCTTCGTGGTACTGGAAGGACCTGAGACCGAAAGGTTCTGGCGGCACACGGCCGACCCGTCCTGGCTCGAGCGCCCTGACCACCCCGGCCTGCTCCTGGCACCAGTCGTGGTGCTGCCCCTAGCGAACCAAGCGAGCTACCTGGAGCGTTACTCGGAGCCGGACAAGGCTGGGCGCCAAAGCCGGGTGGAACGATGGCAGGTGCCCTACTGGCTGGTGGACACTGCTTTTGCAACAATGCTGTTGCTGCTCGGCCTTCGCCAAGAGGGACTTGGCGCCTTGTTCTTCGCCCTGCACCGGCCGGCCGGCCCGCTCCTCGAACAACTGGGCGTGCCAGCTGGCTGGGAACCTCTCGGTGCGGTCGCTCTCGGCTGGCCCGCCGCCGACGACAAGCCAGGAGCCTCTGCTTCCCGGCCAAGGAAGCCCATTGCCCAAGTCGTCCACCGCGGCGGCTGGCACCCCTCTTGAAACGCCCGTCGGGCCGCCAAGGCCCACCTGTCTTGAAACGCCCGTCGGGCCGCCAAGGCCCACCTGCCGCGGCCGCAGGAGGGCGCCAGCCCGGCCCGGCTCTGCTGAACCGCCTGGCCAGGGCCGCGGGACCGCCCGCTCTCGCCCTGGCCGCGTGCCTCGTTTGCTACGCGGCTGGCTGGCGCGGCACGGACTGGGCTGCGCAGATATACCGGGCCGGGCAAGCCAGGCGCTACGGGCTCATCGTCTGGGACCCCGGCTGGTACAGCGGCAACTACCCCCTCAACTACAGCCTCGTGTTCCCCCTCGCCGGCGCTTACCTAGGGCTCTGGCCCGTCGCCGCTATGTCCGCAACGGCTTCGGCGGCTTGCTTCGACCGCCTGATAATTGCCGCCTCGGGCGGGCGACGACCCGCCGCTTCATGGTACTTCGCGCTCACAACGTTCATCGAGGTCGCTATAGGCCAACTCCCCACCCTCGCCGGGGAGGCCTTCGCCCTCGGCTGCGTCCTCGCCCTCGCCAGCCCAGGCCCAGCCAGCCCAGGCCCAGCCAGCCCAGGCCTCGCCAGTAACGAGCGACCCTCCCACGGCCGCGCCCGCC
>JAMDDF010000136.1 GCA_023489205.1 Actinomycetota bacterium
GGGATACCGGAGTGTTTCCTGACACCATTTTCCCAAGCGGGAGGCACCTTTGTCACGTATTCGAACCTACGTTCGCGCCGTTACCTGCGGATCCAGGTCTGAACTGTCCTCAACACCTTGGTCCCTTAGGCGCGCGGCTATCCCGTCATCGCTGATCCCTTCCCACATCTTGAGCATCCCGGTGTTCGCCATCGCCATGATCTGAGACCGGAACGCTCGGCCTCGGGTGACCTGGAAAGCGAGGAACTGCGCGAATGCGATTGCCTCTAGGTCGCTCAGGGCGGTCGGGCCGCGTTGGAGAAGCGCGTCGATGATCGGCTTGGCAGAGCCCTCTATTTGACTGAGGATCGTCTCGATCAACAGAGGCGGGATCTCGTGGCGGTCCAGGTCCTCTGAGGCGAGCGAGTAGAAGTCCGTAACGCGAGCCGCCTTCTCTGCGGACGTAGTGTATGTCCGCTTCGTGTCCGTCTCGGTGACTCGGATCTGGCCGTCTCGCTGCCACCGTGTGAGGTAGGAGGCCGGGACCACATGGTGCTTGCGGGGCGCCGACTCCTCGTTGCGCCAGGCGCGCTCGAACATCGCTTTGACGGCCTGGTCTAGGGTCTGGTCGGGCTCTCGAAAGGCCATCTCACCATGATGGCACGGGAGTGTCACACCTCGGGAAGGTCGTGCTTAGGGACTACGAACCGACGGTAAGTGGTGTTCGTCGCTATCCCGCTGGCCACTACCCTCGGACCATGGTTGAAGTGACTGAAGCCCAGGAGAAGCGCGATCAGGAATGGGAGGTGAAGCCGATGTTGTACCGACTACAATTACACCTGCAGCCGCCAGGTTCTCACTCCCCCATGAAAACCAACGCGACCCCAGCAGCCCAAGATGTACCGACACCCATAGGCATCGGCAAGTCGCCGTCGTACGTTACTAATTGTGGAGAAACCCTTCGCGCGAGCGCTCGGATGCATCGAGGAAGGGCCTCTTGCTGAGAGCTTTAGATGCCGTCAGATGGAGGTAGCCGCGGGACGGGGTGGGGGCTAGTGGTCCTCGCCGTAGTGGTGTCCTTTTCCGTGCCTCACTGCAACTGTGAACGGCCCAGCAGTCATGGAACCCACTGAGTTCGTTGCCGTCACAGAGTAGGTGAAGGACTGTGGGTGGGTCGGCACCGTGCCAGACACCATACCCGTCGCGGAGTTTATGGACAGCCACGACGGCGCTCCGCTGGCGAGACTGAAGGTCGGTGCCGGGAACCCGCTCGCAGTGAAGGAGTAGGAGTAGATCGTGCGGGCCCTTGCTGTCAGGGGCGGGTTGGCGGCAGTGAAGGCAGGGGCCTGGTCGATGGTGAGCGTCCCCGGTAGATAGCTGAATGTGTAGTTCGGGTCTACCGCCCCAGAGCAGGTAACTGGGTAGGTCCCTCCTGGGCTGGTCGAGGTTGCTGTGGTGATACAAGTGGCCTGAGTTGACAGCGAGCTAGCGGTGTCACCGTTGACGAAGCCCGAATAGCTCGGGCCAAGTGGCGGTATTTGGGACCCGTACAAGATCGTTGGGCTAGGAGCGATCACGGTCAACGGTGCTGGGTCTACTTGCTGGCCGCCAGGCAGGTCTCCGCTGCTGGTCAGATAACTGCTATCTCCGCTGTAAGTGGCTGTGACGGTATGAGTTCCAGCCCCGAGCGAAGAAGTAGTGCAGGTGGCCTGGTATACGCCTGAGACCAGAGACAACGCCACGGAGCCGCAGCCAGTGATCGGAATGGTGGACCCGTCTGCGTAGAAGGCTACGGTCCCGCTGCTGTCGCTCGGTGAGACGGTGGCGGTAAAGGTCACTGACTGGCCGTAGGTCGAAGGGCTGGCAGAGGAGGACACCGTGGTTGAGGTGGTGGTTGCCGTGATGGTGGCTGCGACGCCCCCGCCAAAGGAGCTCACTCCGACAGCGTAGCAGGTGTTGGAGGTGGGGCAAGTCATGCCAAAGAAGGTAGAAGTCCCCGAGATGGTCACAGGCGTACCTAGGCTGCCGTTGGCGACGGGCACCACCACTCCCTCGCCCGAAGAGTTGTTACCAGCGGCGTAGCACGTACCGGAGGTGGGGCAAGCTACGCCATAGAGGTCGTAAGTACCCGAGACGGTGACGGGCGTACCTGGGGAGCCGTTGGTGATGGGCACGACGACCCCTTCGCTCTCTGAGGAGTTTTGCCCGACGGCGTAGCACGTACCGGAGGTGGGGCAAGCTACGCCATAGAGGTCGTAAGTACCCGAGACGGTGACGGGCGTACCTGGGGAGCCGTTGGTGATGGGCACGACAACGCCACCCGAGGAGCCGTAGCCAACGGGATAACCGACAACCTCACCCGGTGTGTTGTAGCCAACCGCGTAGCAGGTGGCGGAGGTAGGACAGCCCACACCCAGGAGGCTTCCAAACCCCGGGATGACGGCGGCTGTACCTGGGGAGCCGTTGGTGATGGGTACCACGACCCACTCGCCAGAGGAGCTCTCTCCGACGGCATAGCAGGTGCTGGAGGTGGGGCAGGCCACGCTGTAGAGCTGGTAGGTCCCCGAGACGGTCGCCTCAGCTGAAAAGAGGCCGGCGGGGATGAGTGCCACTACCCCAAGATCCAAGGAGCCGCTCTCTCCGACGGCATCGCAGCTGGTGGAGGTGGGGCAAGCAATGCCATCGAGCTGCGTAGTCCCCGAGACGCCGTAGGTCACGCCTCCTGTGGTGATGGGGTCGTAAATCCCGCCGTAGTTGGCGCTATAGCCAGTGGCGTAGCAGGTATCGGAGGTGGAGCAGGCCACGCCATTAAGCTGTGTAGCATCCACGACTAGGACCGTGGTGGTGGCGGAGGCGGGTGCGGGTCCCACTAGCGCAGTCGCAATCGCGAGGGCGCTGACGACCATGGCCGTCAGCGCCCGGGTCCTGTAAAGCAGTGCCATCACTTATTGCCCCTCCTCTGGCCTTTACGAGCACATGCCGGGCCTGTCGCTGAGCTGTTCATTGGATTTGTTCCTCTCGGGCTATGAGGGTTGCGCCGACGCCTGGAGAGGAGGCGCAGTTCTCACGTCGGGGCTGGGCGGGTAACGCCCATTGTCTGGTGAGACCGACATCCCCCTGTTTCATATCCAGCTCCTTGGTCCCTTCTCTAGCGCTGATCATCTCGCATCGCAAGGGTTTTAAAGCAGGAAGGCGCTAAGAGTGGACGGGCCGCTGCGATGCGTGTCGGTCCTGGGCAGGAAAATGAGTTGGACGGTAACTGCGACGGGCTATCGGGAGAGCCCTAACTCGTTGTACAAGCGGCGCTCTCGGGGACGGCGTGGCTGTGTCGTGCATTAGATTAGATCAATTCTGCCACAAGGCGCGTACCTGGTCCTTGTCGGCTCGGAGGGGCCGGCAGAAGGCCAGAGGAGGCCCCTAAGGTTGTGCGTCAACGGCAAGTGCGAGCGCGAGGCAACTGGTGCACGTCTTGATCGGCGTGCCGACCGGTCGGCGGCGTGACATCGAGTGCCGAGTACAGCAGCGAGAGTTACTGCTCATGGGAGTGCTTGCGCGCGTACCTGGCAGCCGCACCGACACGCGGAAGCGAGAGCCAGCGGTAAACATTGCTCCCCCACTTGCTGAGTGCCTTGAACGAGGCGAACGTGAGCATCTGGCGCCCCAGAGACTCCTCCATGTCTATTGCAATGCGCCTTTTGGCCCCCCAGGAGTGTCCCGGGAGACCGCCAAGCCCAGATGATCAGGGCACAGCCGATGACGAACATAACAACCGGCGGGAAGCCACCGCCGGCCAGGGCCAGTGAGTCGTTGCCAAGAGGGTGACGAGTGGCCATGTCACCGGCCCTCCGATTGCCAGGCCGACGCCAGCGCTACCAGCGATTGAGCGCTGAGTCTTGTCGAGTGGCATATCCAACTGTCGCGCGGATGACCGAGAGGCACCTGCGCCAAAAATCCTGGAGCTGCACGACAAGTCGCCGCTGAGCTGCCTTTGCGGTGCAAAGCCGCCGACCGGGCCGGGGCAGAGTGGGTGGTTCTGGAGGCCGGCACCGATCGGCTCTATGAGGGATCGTAGCCGTCGAGGTCCAGTGGAGCTATGGGCTCCCTGGCGCTGACGCGACAAAGCCGAGCATCTCGAGCCAGAAGTCCTCCGTGAGGAGCGGGGTTGAACTTGTGGTCGTGGCAGCGGCCGAGGCGACAAGCTGACCGGGCTCTCAAGGGCCGCGGTTTCTCGGGGGTGGGCAGGTGGCGCAGGACCACGTTGAACTCCGCCCTCAAGCGAGGACTCCGCCGCCGTCACGGTTAGCGTCCAACCGGACGAGGCAGTCGCAACCGTGCGCCACACTTGAGCTCTGTGGTAGAGGCCCTGGAGGGACTCGACGACGGGCAACGAGCAGCGGCCCTCGCGGTCACTGGCCCGGTCTGCATCATTGCCGGCGCGGGTACGGGCAAGACCCGCAACGTGACGCACCGCTTGGCCCATGGGTGAGCGCCGGCGCCATCGACCCGAGGCGCGCCCTGGCTATCACCCACTCGAGGAAGGCTGCCGCTGAGCTCCGAGGACGCCTTGCCCGGCTGGAGGTCCACGGCGTTGACGCTCGGACGTTCCACGCCGCCGGGCTGCGGGTGGCGAGGGACCACTGGCTGAAGTCGACGAAGGTCCTCTCGCCCGCTGGGTAGCTGAGCCGCATGACGACCTCCTGGCAGCCGAGCCACTGCTCGTAGTGGGCGCAGAACTGGCTGTAGCCCCAGCCGTCTGGGTGGCCTTCTTTCCACTCGAGCCAGAGCAGCCGGAGCGTGACGTGCTTGCCGCTCCGGAGCTCCC
>JAMDDF010000149.1 GCA_023489205.1 Actinomycetota bacterium
CCTGCCGGCGATCGCCGTTCACGGGGGGGCCGGGACGTGGAGGTTGCTGGAGGAGAGGGGAGAGGAAGTGAGGCGGCCTGTGCATGCCGCCCTGGCCGGTGCCCTCGAGGCCGGATGGGACGTACTGTCACGCGGTGGCGACGCGCTGAGCGCAGTGGTGGAAGCCGTGGCCTTGATGGAGGACAGCGGGCTCTTCAATGCCGGGCGAGGGTCGGTGCCGACGACCGCCGGCGCAGTTGAGGCGGACGCCTCCGTCATGGACGGTGCCACGAGGAGGTTCGGCGGCGTTTGCGCCACGACGTGGCCCGCCAACCCCGTCCGGGCGGCGCTTGCGGTATCCGGTTTGGGCGGCGGTCCCGCTCCCGTACTGCTGGCCGGCGCTGGGGCGGACGAGGTTGCGATGCAGGCAGGGCTTGCGCCCATGCCCTTTTTGGGTAGAAAAGTGGTCCCGTCTGGTACTCCGCCTAGTACTCCGCCTAGTACTCCGCCTGACGCAACGACGGGAACGGTGGGCGCCGTTGCAGTCGGTCCTTCTGGGGGGCTCGCGGCGGCTACGTCGACCGGTGGGCTGGCAGGGCAGAGGCCGGGCCGTGTCGGCGACAGCGCCGTTGCCGGCGCCGGTACGTGGGCGGACGAGACAGTGGCCGTATCGGCGACGGGAACGGGAGAAGCCTTCATCCTCGCCGGCTTCGCGCGCCGCGTCGCTTGGTCTTTGCGGGGAGGGTCAGGGCTCGAGGCGTCGCTCGTAGCTGCTATAGATGCGGTGGTGGAATGGGGTGGGACTGGGGGAACAATCGCCATTACACCCGGCGGGAGGCTTTCTATGGTCTTTATGACGCCGGCCATGGCGCGTGGCTGGCGCGCTGGCGAGGGTAGCTCCATAGAGATCTAGGGGTGGCGGCGCGAAGGCACGAGCCCGCTGGCGCCGGCGAAGGCCGCCGAAGCTCTCGGGCCTCTGACCTCGAGCCCCGCCTGCCGGTCAGGCTTCGATCCGCGACATGTCCTCGTAGCGGTCGCCGGCGGTGGCACCTGGCGGAAACGCAGCAGATAGCTGCTGCAGCTCGTCACTGGTAAGTTTGACCGAGGCGGCCGCCACATTTTGCTCGAGATAACTGCGCCTCTTGGTCCCTGGGATCGGGAAGATATCTTGGCCCTGGGCGTGCACCCAAGCGAGCGCGATCTGCGCGGTGGTGACGTGGTTTGCGATGGCCAGCCTTTCGACGACAGCAAGTGGTGCCAGGTTGGCCTGGAGGTTGCCACCTTGGAAGCGAGGGTTTGTCGCCCTGAAGTCGCCCGGCGGGATGTCGCTTTGCTGGCGGAGCGAGCCCGTAAGGAACCCGCGCCCGAGCGGGCTGTAGGCGACCAAGGCTATGTCGAGCTCGCGCAGTGTAGGCAGCACGGAGGCCTCGACGTCCCGGGTCCAAAGCGAGTACTCGGTCTGGAGGGCGGTGATCGGGTGGACTGAATGGGCCCGGCGCACGGTCTCGGCAGAGGCCTCGGACAGCCCGAGGTAGCGGACTTTGCCCTGCTGGATTAGTTCGGCCATCGCCCCTACGGTTTCTTCAATGGGGACGTCCGGGTCGACTCGATGCTGGTAATAGAGATCTATGCGGTCAGTGCCGAGCCGCGACAACGAGCGGTCCGCCGCTGTGCGCACGTACTCGGGAGATCCGTTCACACCCCTTGCGGTCGGGTTGTCGGGGTCACGCACTATGCCGAACTTCGTGGCAAGAACGACCTCGTCGCGCCGGTCTCGTATTGCGGCGCCGACAAGGCGCTCGTTCGCACCTTGTCCGTACATGTCGGCAGTGTCGAGGAGGGTGACGCCGAGGTCGAGGGCGCGGTGGATTGTCGCGATGGACTCGGCCTCGTCGGGCGCGCCGTAAAACTCGGACATACCCATGCAGCCGAGACCTTGGGACGAGGCGGTGAGCCCTTGGCTGCCGAGGGGTCGTTCATCAGGCATTAAATTGCCCTTTCTCGTTGTCTATGAAGGCATCGCTCAGGGGTTGTTGATTGCCTTGTCGGGCTTTGGACCACAGTACCCAGGCCCCCGCTCGTATCCTCTGGGAACCTGAGCGCCCCAGGACGCCCGCGGCTGGGTGACAGCGGCTCGGAGGCGTGCGAAGCGGCGGGGCGGGGCGCCTCGGCGTCCCACGATCCGCCAGTGGCCCGCGATCCGCCAGTGGCCCGCGATCCGCCAGTGGCCCACGATCCCGCGAAGGCTGGCTCCGAAGACCGCCATTACGTCACAGTGACATAATAGCCTGGTTAGAAGGGAAGGAGGGCCGGGAACCTCGTGGGTCTGGGCGCCTACTCAAGGCGGGACAGAGCGGGTGGTTGCCGCTTTAGGGCGAGCGTGCCGGGCACACGGCCTATGCGGCTATCCCCGCAGTGCGTAGCGCCCCCTCTCGGAAATCTCGTAGTCGATAATGCGCCGCCGACGGGCGTATCTGCTACAGGAATCCCGTACGGTAGTGCGGAGCGCTCCCTCTCGGAAATCTCGTAGTCGATAATGCGCCGCCGGCGGCCGTATCTGCTACAGGAATCCCGTACCCGGGCGGTCTTGCGTCGTCGAGTGCCTCGACGGGCTAGTGCTCGGCACCGACAATGGGAAGCGGCTCTGCAAGCGGCCATGCGAGCCATGCGCCGGCGCGCCGGCGCCGGGCGCCGGAGACAAGCCACCATTACGTCACCGTGACGTAATGGCAGATGTGAAGACGTGCCCCCCCCAGCCCCGTAGGCCCAGCGCCCATAAGGACCGTTATGTCAAGTTAATGCGACTTGCTTGGCGGTGCCGGCGAGCCTACGAGCCCGTCTCGGTGTGGCTGTACTCAACCGTGCCGGCCACACGCAAATGCGAAGCCGGTGTCGTGCCCTAATATGCGCTTGCCATGCGGCGAGGTCGTTGGTACAGCCATTGGTACAACTGGACGGGCGTCGTGCTCTGGACGGCGCACGTCGTGCTGGCGCAGGTCGGCCTCTACCGCTGCCCGCGTTGCAAGGGCAAGCTCAACTTTCGTTGGTGGTGCAAGCGTTGCCATAAGTTCCGCCTTCCGGCGCGGTGACTCGCTTAGTAGCCGCTGGGCCGCTAGGCGTCGCGTGGAAGCGCTCAAGCAACTCAGACTTTATGGCCGGCCGGCTTCCGAAAACGGCCAAGACGTTGGCTTCGCGGGCCAAGCGTTCGCCTACGTCGCCCGCCAGTGCCGAGACGCTGCCTCGGCTAACGACCACGGCATGAGCCGCGCGGAGGGCAAGTTCGCAGGCCGCAGCGCGTGCCGCCGGCATCTCATCTGGCGCGGCGGCGTCGAGTTGGCCCCTGCGGGCCACGAGCTCCTCGTCCAGGGCCGACGGGCCGACAATAAGACAACAACGCTTGGTTAGGCCCAGGGCGAAGGAGCCGTTTAGCCTCAAACCCGCCAACGCGTCCTCCCCCTCTTTGTAGGGGCGTTCCCCGAGGGCCCGGTCCCCCGGCACTGCTAGCCCGTCGAAGTGCAGGCTGACAGTAGAGGTGGCGTTGAGAGCGGAGAGACGGGCGGGCGTTGCCGAGAGGCCGGGCACCTCTTTGGCCTCGAGGAGCAGCGAGACGATCCTGGAGCCGGGGGCCCTCGCCACGACGACGAGCTTGTCGACCAGCCCCCAGCCGCTCACCCAGGGCGCCTCCCCCTCCAGGCGCCATCCGTCGCCGGCGGGTTCGGCCCTCAAACGTGGCGGCCCTGGCATCAGGCCCGTTAGCACGACCCCACCCTTGCAGCGGCCCGCGACCACGTCCCCCTTCAGCCGCTCTCTCCAACTGAGCGGGGTCTCGGGGTCGAGCATCGTGCTCAGGAGGCGGAGGTGCTGTACCCAGAGGAACGTCGTTGCGACACACCCTGAGGCCAGCTCTTCCACCACGGCGCTCGTGGCAGCGCCGTCGAGCCCGAGACCGCCCTCGCCGACCGGGGCATAGATGCCGTAGAGGCCAGCCCGAGCAAGCGCGTCCAAGTGCGAGGCTGGCACGGCAGCCGCTGTGTCAACCGCGGCGGAGTCGAGCCAGAAGTCCTCAGAAAGCTGATTGACCCTAGCCATGACAGGCTGCGCCAGGTGCGAAAGCGCCGGTGACCCCAGGTCCCGTCGAGCGCCGTGATCGCGGGCGCTCGGTGTGACCACAGCTTCTGGCATTGCCCTACCCTATTGCGGCCTCAATGACCAAATATCTGTTCCCGGCCGTAGGGCGGCCAGCCGTGCGCTCCGGCAACGGCCTATTGCGTCACAGTGACGAAAGCCAGCCTCAGGGGCGGACAAAAGCGGGCGGTCTGGTCCTCCACCAGCTGGGCCGCGAGGCCGCGAAGCCTTTGTCCCCGGGGCGCTCCCAGCGAGGCAGCTTGAGGGCTTTCGGACGCGCGCTGAGGGGCACGGCCGAGTGCGTCTTGGGGTCGCCGCTCGCATCGGTGCTTGGCAATTGACCAGCGGATTCTGCCCTGCCTACTCGTCCTGTTACTGGATGGTCCGGGCGGGTAGATCCTAAAAAACCGCGATCGAGGAGGCGTAACTATGGCCACCGCCCGACAGGAACAAGCCGCCCGGCAAAACCTGGAGAAGGCTCGCCAGGCACAAAGCGCGCGGTCTCGCGGCGAGCGGACGCCGCCCTCGCCGGGGCTAAGAACGGCGCAGGAAAACCGAATGGCGGACGAGGAGTTTGCCTTCCCCAAGGAGCGCAAAGAGCCGTTAGTGGACGCTCGTCATGTCCGAAACGCCATCGCGCGCTTCAGCCAGGTCGAAGGGG
>JAMDDF010000120.1:0-1807 GCA_023489205.1 Actinomycetota bacterium
AAACGGCCGACGCCGGGCACGACATGAGAGGTGTCCAGCTCCCGGTCGTTTTCGAAACGCTCCCGCAAACGCTGGGGCAACATCCCATAGACCAGGTCCCGGAGCTTGGACGGCGTGAGGATCTCGAAGTCCTCCAAGGGCTGTAGGTCGCCGTCGATGCGCACGACCGGGGGGAGGCCGGCACTCAGGTGGAGGTCCGAGCCCCGTAGCTCGACAAGGCGCGCGAGCATCCGGTTGATGCTCACGTCGGGGAGCAGGTCATCTCCAAAGGTCGCTGCGGTGCTAGCCGACGGCGCCGCCCCGTACATGGCACCCTGCGCCCCGACTATGTCGGCGTGAGTAGCAAGGCAGGGGCGGGGCTTCCACCCCGTGGCCTGGCTGACGGCGCTCAACATGGCGTCGTCCAAGGGGTTCTCAGTGGCGATCAACAGGGCGTCTTCCTCCACTCCGATCGCCACCACCATCTGCCTTCGGGCGATTTCGGGCGGGATCAGCCCTTCTACAAGGGGCGAGATCGGGGTGGTGGTCGGGTCCCAGTGCGGGATGCCAAGTTGTACGGCCACCGCCGCCACCAGGTCGCGCTCGCTCACCAGCCCCTCGGCCGAAAGGATCTTGGCAAGCGGCACGCCAGTCTCGGCCTCCTTGGCCATGGCGTACTCAAGGGTGTCCTTGGACAGGACCTTGCGTTCTATTAGGAGCTCACCGACCTGGCGCGAGGCAGTCTGCATCGCTTCTTTTTCGGTTGGGGAGGGGGGGCGCTTTAGTAGTGCCGCTACCAAGGCCCCAGCGTCTCGGCACCGGCGGAATTCGCAGAAACTACCGGCGCAGCGCTCAAGCGCCGGCGCCTACCGAAACGGGCTCGATCAGCCCACAGGCCTCGTTCGCCCAAGAGAGGGCCTCGATGTAAGCGCTCTCCATGTCTGCCAGCGCGAACCCGCTCTGAACGTCCAGGCCGAAGCCACCGAACTCCCACGAAAGCACGTCGTCCAAGATCCGCCCGAGCGTGCCGGCGTGGTCGACGACAGCGCTTGCGATGTCGTCTGCCAACACGAGCTTTTCCAGGATAATTGGAGTTGGCGTGCCGAGGAGCAGCTCCAGGGCCGAAACGAGGCCCACGGTGAAGCCGGGGTCCGCGAGGCCGGGCTGGGCCTTTGCACCGAGCAACTCGGCCATGCGCGCCCGGGTCATAGCGATGTGGAGTTGCTCGGTGCTCACGCCTTCGGCACCCGAGAGCAACATGAGCATGACCCAAGCACGCAGTTTTTGAAGGCCGAGCAGCACCACGCCCTCTCGTACCGAGCGTACGGGCCGGTAAAGTCCCCGCGAAGCCCCTTCGCCCGCCAAGCGGAGAAAGCGGTAGGTCAAGGCCGCGTCGGTCTCGACGATGCGCTGAATGTCCTCGGTCTCGACCCCAGGGTCGCAAAGCTCGCTCATGAGCCGGAGAGCGGTCACCTTTCCGGGGGTGAGTGCCGGGCCCTCGACGACTTCTGGGCGCGAAAGCAAGTACCCCTGGAATAGGCTGAAGCCGAGCTCACGGCAAAGCTCCAACTGTTCGGGGGTCTCGACCCTCTTTGCGACGAGATCCACATGCGCGTGCGAAAAGCGGGCCGTCTGGGCTACCAGGGCGACTTTGGGAAGGCTCAGCACGTCGAGCTTCACCATACAGACCACGTCCAAGAGCGGGTCTTCGGGGTTGACCCAGTCGTAGTCGTCAAGCGCGAGCCTATAGCCCTTGTCGACCAGGCGCCGGCAGCCCGCGAGCGCCTCGGCGTCGCGGTTGACGCCCTCGGGCACCTCTATGACGGTT